>JAYUZO010000001.1:0-5094 GCA_043751715.1 Rhodobacterales bacterium
GGCGGGCCCAAGGGTGTGGGCGCGCTTGTGCTGCGGCGCGGGCTTGATCTGGCGGCACAACTGCGCGGTGGCGGGCAGGAAATGGGCCGGCGTGCGGGCACGGAAAACCTGATCGGCATTGCAGGCTTTGGTGCGGCGGCCGAAGCTGCGGCGCGCGATCTGGCCGATGGGGTCTGGGACCGGGTGGCGGAACTTAGAAATATTCTAGATCAAGCATTGTCTGCCCATGGATTTGCGACTATTTCCGTAGGACACGCAGCAGCGCGCCTGCCCAATACCTTGTGCATCATCGCACCGGGCTGGAAGGGTGAGACGCAGGTGATGGCGATGGATCTGGCGGGGTTTGCGGTGTCAGCCGGGTCTGCCTGTTCCAGCGGCAAGGTGCGGTCATCCCGCGTGTTGCAGGCCATGGGGTTTGATGCGGGGCTTTCGGGGCAGGCGATACGCGTGTCGTTGGGGCCGGATATGACAGAAGACAATGTGCTGCGCTTTGCCGATGCTTGGGGCAGGGCCTATGCCAGAATACGCGGCCGGGCGGCCTGATTGGGGGAATGATGTCCTTGGAAGAAACCACCGTTGAGGTGCGCGACGGCGTTGATCGTGAAACGATCGAGGCTGTGCATGCCATGTCCGGCAAATACAAATACGGCTGGGATACCGACATCGAAATGGACTATGCGCCCAAGGGCCTGTCCGAAGACATTGTGCGCCTGATTTCGTCCAAGAACGACGAACCCGAATGGATGCTGGAATGGCGTCTGACGGCGTATCGGCGTTGGTTGCAAATGGAAGAGCCTACTTGGGCGATGGTCAGCTATCCGACGATTGATTATCAGAACATCTACTACTACGCCAAACCCAAAAGCATGGCCGTCAAGCCGAAATCGCTGGATGAGGTGGACCCAAAGCTGCTGGCGACCTATGCCAAACTGGGAATTCCACTGAAAGAACAACTGCTTCTGGCAGGTGTTGAAGGTGAGGCAGCCCCGCGTCAGGTGGCCGTGGATGCGGTGTTTGATAGCGTGTCTGTAGGGACCACGTTCAAGGCCGAACTGGCCAAGGCGGGGGTGATCTTTTGTTCAATCAGTGAAGCTGTGCGCGAACACCCTGAACTGGTCAAGCAATACATCGGGTCGGTCGTGCCGCAGTCTGACAACTTTTTCGCCACGCTGAATTCGGCCGTGTTTTCGGATGGATCGTTCGTCTACATTCCCAAGGGCACACGCTGCCCGATGGAATTGAGCACCTATTTTCGCATCAATGCTGAAAACACCGGGCAGTTCGAACGCACGCTGATCATCGCTGATGAAGGCGCCTATGTCAGCTACCTTGAGGGCTGCACGGCACCCAAGCGTGACACCAACCAGTTGCATGCGGCGGTGGTAGAAATTGTGATCCTCAAGGATGCCGAGGTAAAATATTCAACGGTACAAAACTGGTACCCGGGCGATGAAAACGGCGTAGGCGGCATCTATAACTTTGTGACCAAACGCGCTGATTGCCGGGGCGACCGCGCTCGCGTGATGTGGACACAAGTGGAAACCGGGTCAGCCATCACGTGGAAATACCCTTCCTGCATCCTGCGCGGGGATGACAGCCAGGGTGAGTTTTATTCCATCGCCATCGCCAATAATGCCCAGCAGGCCGATACCGGCACCAAGATGATTCATCTGGGCAAGCGCACCAAAAGCCGGATCGTATCCAAGGGTATTTCGGCGGGCCGGGCGCAGAACACCTATCGCGGGCTGGTGACCATGCACCCAAAGGCGACTGACAGCCGCAACTACACCCAGTGTGACAGCCTGCTGATTGGCGATAAATGCGGCGCGCACACCGTGCCCTATATCGAGGTCAAGAATTCATCATCCCGTGTGGAGCATGAGGCGACCACATCCAAGGTGGATGAAGATCAGCTGTTTTATTGCCGGTCGCGCGGCATGGATGAAGAGGCGGCGGTGGCCTTGGTGGTGAACGGGTTCTGCAAGGATGTGTTGCAGGCCCTGCCCATGGAATTCGCGATGGAGGCGCAGGCCCTTGTCGCGATTTCGCTTGAAGGTTCGGTCGGATAGTTTCAGCACCATGCGATCCGTCCACCCAACCACCTTTTGTACGCCCAATGCAGACCCAATTCCTATGTGCGGCCCAGCCCGCCTGAACCCCGGAGCCTGAGCCATGCTTTCCATCACCAACCTGCACGTCAAACTTGCGGAAGAAGACAAGGTCATCTTGCGCGGGGTGAACCTGACCATCGGCGCGGGCGAAGTCCATGCCATCATGGGGCCCAATGGATCGGGCAAATCAACGCTGTCTTATGTGCTGTCAGGGCGTGACGGGTACGAGGTGACAGACGGGTCTGCCACACTGAACGGTGAAGAACTGCTGGAGATGGAACCCGAAGATCGCGCGGCAGCCGGCCTGTTCCTGGCGTTCCAATACCCGGTGGAAATTCCGGGTGTGGGCAACATGACATTTCTGCGCACGGCGGTGAATGCCCAACGCAAAGCGCGCGGCGAGGCAGAAATCAGTGCGGGTGATTTTCTGAAACTGGTGCGCGAAAAGGCAAAAACGCTAAAGATTGACGCCGATATGCTGAAACGCCCGGTGAACGTGGGCTTTTCGGGCGGTGAGAAAAAGCGCAACGAAATCCTGCAGATGGCGATGCTGGAACCCCGGATGTGCATTCTTGATGAAACCGATTCCGGCCTTGATGTGGATGCGATGAAGCTGGTGGCCGAAGGTGTGAATGCCCTGCGCGATGCCGGGCGGTCGTTTCTGGTGATCACCCATTATCAGCGCTTGTTGGACCATATCAAACCGGATGTGGTGCATATCATGGCGGCAGGCCAGATCATCAAAACCGGCGGGCCCGAACTGGCGCTTGAGGTTGAAAACAACGGCTATGCCGACCTGCTGGCAGGGGGCGTCTGATGGCCCTGCCACAGCTTCGGGCAGATACGCTGACCGCACGGGTGCAGGGGTTGGCACAGGCGCAGACCGGGTGGTTGGCGGCGATACAGGCGGCGGCACTGGCCCGGCTGAACGTGATGGGCCTGCCGCACAAGCGCGATGAATACTGGCGCTATACTGACCCCGCTTCGCTGGTGTCTGCGACGGCCCAGGCGGCAGCTGCGGTAAACATGGGTGATGAACCCCCGGTGTTTGACGGTATTGACCGGCTGCAGATCGTATTTGTGGATGGGGTGTTTGATCCGGCTGCATCAGATGATCTGGCGATGGCGGGGCTGGAAATTACCCGGCTGGCGGATGCAGGTACCAAAGACATTCACTGGGCGCGTGATGTGTACGGCGTGCTGGAAGGCCGGGGGCAAAGCCCGGTTGAACGCCCGCTTGCCGTGCTGAATTCGGCTTTTGCCACCGACGGCGTGCTGATCCGCGCCACCGGGCAGGCCAAGCGTCCGGTTTCGCTGATTTATCACCATGTTTCAGAACGTTCTGACGTGATGTTACACCACTGCATCAAGATTGAATCGGGTGCTTCGCTGACCGTTCTTGAAAACGGTCCGGCCGCCGCGCGGTTCAACGCCGTGATGGAAGTTGAGATTGCCGATGGTGGCGCGTTCCATCATGTGCGCGCGCAAGGCCGGGATCATGACCGCCGCGCTGTGACCCATATCTTTGCCCGGCTTGGCGCAAAGGCCCTGCTGAAATCCTTTACCCTGACAGCCAATGGCCAGTTGACGCGCAATGAAGCGGTCATCGAACTGGCTGGCCATGACTGCCGCGCGCACATTGCCGGGGCGGCTGTGGGGGACGGCGCGTTTCACCATGATGATACGGTGTTTGTCACCCATGCGGGGCTGCGCTGTGAAAGCCGTCAGGTGTTCAAGAAGGTGCTGAAGAATGGTGCCGTCGGGGTATTTCAGGGCAAGATTCTGGTCATGCCCGGCGCGCAGAAAACCGATGGCTATCAGATCAGCCAAAGCCTGCTGCTGGACGAAGACAGTCAGTTTCTGGCCAAGCCGGAACTGGAAATCTACGCCGATGATGTGAAATGCAGCCACGGGTCAACATCCGGTGCGATTGACGAAGTGGCGCTGTTTTATCTGCAGTCACGCGGGGTGCCGCGTGCAGCTGCGCAGGCCCTGCTGGTGCTGGCGTTTCTGGCCGAAGCCATTGATGAAATTGAAGATACTGCCATCGCGGGTGACATGCGCTTGCGGCTGGAAAACTGGCTGCACAGGCACGGTGCCTGATGAGCGTCACGCGTGACATCGTGCAAAGCTGGCGCAGCCCCCGCGCCGTGATCGGCCGCCATCTGGCGCGCCCGGTGTCTGAACCCTTTGCCTTTTTGCTGCTTGTCACCTTTCTGATCCTTGCCTTCATTGCGTTGTGGCCCGGCATGTCACGCACCGCCACGCTGGACCCTGCCCGCCCCATGGTGCAGCAGATTGTAGCAGCGGGGCTGGCGCTGCTGGCAACCATTCCGGTGTGGTACGGCGTGGCCGCGATCAGCCATGCCATTGCGCGGGCCATGGGCGGGCAGGGCACGTTTTACCGCGCGCGGCTTGCGCTGTTCATGGCGCTTGTTGCGGCCTCGCCGCTTGTGTTGTTGCACGGTTTGACCATCGGCATGATCGGGCAGGGCCCACAGGCGCTGCTGGTGGGCGCCATCGCCGGTGCGGCATTTGCCACCCTGTGGATCATCATGCTGATCGCGGCAGAGCGCCCGTGAACTGGCAAGCACTTGTCGTTGCATCATTTTTTCAGCCACAGCAGGTGGCGCAGCAACTGATGGCGTGGAACCCGCCGCTTGCCTTGCGCTGGCAGGCGACAATTCTGTTGGCCGTGCTGTCCACATTGTTGACGGCGGTCACGATGATGCTGGCCGGGCCGGATACGATGGTGGGGGATGGTGGTCTGGGTGGGCCGTTCACCGCAACGGCTGTTGAATTGGGCGTGAACCTGCTGGCGGTGCTGCTGGTGACGGGGATCGGGCAGCGGGCGGGCGGGCAGGGGCGGTTTGCCGATGCTTTGCTGCTATTGGCATGGGTTCAATTCATGCTGCTGTTGTGGCAGGTTCCGCAATGTCTGGCCCTGCTGATTGCCCCGCCGCTGTTCTTGCCGTTGGTATCG
>JAYUZO010000002.1:0-19483 GCA_043751715.1 Rhodobacterales bacterium
GCGCAACCGCTCCACATCTTCGGGCTTTTGCGGCAGGAACGGGTCGGCAAAGCTTTTGCTTTTGCCCGCCGTGACCACCCGCCGCTCAATCCCCTGTCGCGCCATCAGTTCGGGAAAGCCAAAGCTGGCAAAGATCACCCCGATCGACCCCACGATAGATGTCTGATCCACCCAGATATCATCTGCCGCACAGGCCAGCCAATAGCCCCCCGATGCCGCCACATCCTCGACAAACGCATGAACCGGAATGTTTTTCTCATTCGCCAGCCTGCGAATACGCGCCGCGATCAGGCTTGACTGCGCCGGTGATCCGCCCGGCGAATTGATGACAAACGCCACGGCGGCGGGTTTGCCTTTGCTGAACGCACGCTCAATCAGCGGCGCAAGGCCCGCATCGCTCAGCGCACGGCCACTGCTGGCAATAGTGCCCTGCAGGCGGATCACAGGCACGAAGGCGGGTTTAGGCAGGAAGGGAATGAAACGTTTCATGCACCGATAGCTAGGCTGACTTGACCGCACCAGCAAGGGGCGGTTGCACTGCGGGCCGATCACAGGCACGTTTGCCGCCATGATAGACAAGCTGGAAATGTTCCTTGCCCTTGCCGACGCCCGCCATTTTGGCCGCGCGGCCGAGGTTTGCCGTGTAACCCAACCCACCCTGTCATCCGCGATCAAGCAACTGGAAGATCAACTTGGCGTGCAGCTGGTGTTTCGCGGCAGCCGGTTTCAGGGCCTGACCCCCGAAGGCCAGCGCGTACAGGATTGGGCGCGCCGCATTGTGGGTGATGCCCGCGCCATGCGCGATGAAATGCGCAATGTGCGGCAGGGCCTGTCGGGCAACCTGCGCATCGGCGTCATTCCCACGGCCTTGCCCACCATTGCGCGCCTGACAGCCCCCTTTACCGCTGCCCACCCAAACGTGCGCATTGCCGTGCTGTCACGCACATCTGCCGAAATTCTGACGGGAATTGAATCGCTGCATCTGGATGCTGGAATCACTTATCTGGACAATGAACCCTTGGGGCGCGTGGTGCAGGTGCCCCTTTACACCGAATTCTACCGATACCTTTGCGCCCCCGGCACGCCCCTTGCCAATGCCGCGCAGATCGCATGGGCAGCGCTTGCCGATCAGCCTTTGTGCCTGCTGACCGGCGATATGCAGAACCGCCGTATCGTGAACCAGCATCTGGCCGAGGCCGGCGTGCAGGCGCAGGCCCAGATCGAAAGCAATTCCACCGTGGGTCTGGTCGCCCATGTGCTGACCGGCAAATGGGGGTCTGTGGTGCCGATGGCCTTGGCGCAGATGTTTGCCGGGTCCGGTCTGATATCCGTGCCGATTGTGGCACCCGAGGTGGAACATCAGGTCGGCCTGATTGCCCCCCGGCATGATCCGCAAACCCCATTGATCGCAGCCTTGCTGGATACAGCCGGGCGCACCGTACGATAGATATTCTCTATCGTTTGACGGAAGTTCATAATTGCTTTTCCTATCAGTCCGCGTATCACCCGTGGCAGCAACCAAGGGGCCGCCATGCTGGATTCTGTCAGAAACTCAACACTAGATGGGATTCTGGCTGCCCATGACGGGCTGGAAGGCCCGCTTTTGCCAATTCTGCATGCCGTTCAGGCCACTTTTGGCTATATCCCGCAGGCCACGCAGCCGATCATTGCAGCGCATCTAAATATTTCGCGCGCCGAAGTGCACGGTGTGGTGACCTTTTACCACGACTTCCGCGAGGCACCTGCCGCCCGCCACGTTGTGAAAATCTGCCGGGCGGAGGCGTGCCAGTCCATGGGGGCTGATCGGTTGGCGGATCAGGCCAAAGCCGCCATTGGCTGCGATTTTCACGAAACGGCGGGTGATGTGACGCTGGAGCCGATCTTTTGCCTTGGCCTGTGTGCCTGCGCGCCTGCAGCAATGGTAGATGGGCAGTTGATTGGCCGCGCGACGGTGGATGCGATCATGGCAAAGGTGCGGGCATGAAGGTTTTCGTTCCCCGCGATGCCGCCGCGCGTGCTTTGGGTGCAGATGATGTGGCGGCTGCGGTGCTGGCCGAGGCTGCGCGGGCAGGGGTTGAGATCACACTGGTGCGCAACGGATCGCGCGGGATGATCTGGCTGGAACCGCTGGTTGAGGTGGAAACAGAGGCTGGCCGCGTGGGCTTTGGCCCGATGACGGTGGCCGATGTGGCGGGGCTGTTTGCGCCGGGGCATCCGCGCGCGGTGGGTCTGGTGGATGCGCTGCCATGGATGGCACAGCAGACGCGGCTGACATTCGCACGGGTTGGGGTGATTGATCCGCTGTCGCTGGCGGATTACCGCGCGCATGGCGGCTTTGCCGGGCTTGCCCGTGCCTTGACCATGGACAGTGCGGGTATCGTGGCCGAAGTCACAGCATCGGGCCTACGGGGCCGGGGTGGTGCGGGCTTTCCCACGGGCATCAAGTGGAACACGGTGGCGGGGGCGAAAGCGGACCGTAAATACATCGTCTGCAATGCCGATGAAGGCGATAGCGGCACGTTTGCTGACCGTATGCTGATGGAAGGTGACCCCTTCACCCTGATCGAAGGCATGGTGATTGCCGGCATCGGCGTGGGGGCAACAAAGGGGTTTGTGTACATCCGTTCAGAATACCCTGATGCGATTGAGGTGATGACCCGCGCCGTAGCGCTGGCGCACGCCGATGGCGTGCTGGGGGCATCGGTGATGGAGTCTGCACATGCGTTTGACATTGAAATCCGCGTGGGGGCCGGGGCCTATGTCTGCGGTGAGGAAACCTCGCTGCTGAACTCGCTTGAGGGCAAGCGCGGTGTGGTGCGGGCCAAGCCGCCCCTGCCCGCGCTGGAAGGCTTTATGGGCAAGCCAACCGTGGTGAACAACGTTATTTCACTGGCGACCGTGCCAGTGATTTTTGAACGCGGTGCAGAGCATTACAAGAACTTCGGCCTTGGCCGGTCACGCGGCACAATGCCGTTGCAGATTGCCGGGAACGTCGCGCGCGGCGGGCTGTTCGAGGTGGCCTTTGGCCTGCCTTTGGGGCGCATTGTGGATGAGATTGCCGGAGGAACAGCCACAGGCCGCCCGGTGAAAGCAGTGCAGGTGGGTGGGCCCCTCGGCGCCTATTTCCCACGGGATTTGTTCGACACGGCCTTTGGTTACGAGGAATTCGGTGCCAAGGAAGGCCTGATCGGCCATGCGGGCATTGTGGTGTTTGATGACACCGCCGACATGCTACAACAGGCCCGTTTCGCAATGGAATTCTGCGCCATCGAATCCTGCGGCAAATGCACGCCCTGCCGTGTTGGCGCTGTGCGCGGCACCGAAACGATTGACCGGATTGCGCGCGGTGACACCGCTGCCATCCCGCTGCTGACGGATCTGTGCGCCACGATGAAGGCAGGCTCGCTGTGTGCGCTTGGCGGCTTTACGCCCTATCCGGTGCTGTCAGCGCTGACCCATTTCCCCGATGATTTCGCCCCGATGCGGAAGGCTGCCGAATGATGGACAAGGTCAAAGGCCCCGCATCATATTTCCCGTCGATCGAGAAAACCTACGGCCAGCCAGTGGCGCATTGGCTGGGTCTGATCGCGGGCAAGGCGGGCATGAAGCATATGGATATCGTGAACTGGCTTAAGGCCGAACATGGGCTGGGGCATGGGCATGCCAATGCCCTTGTCGCCCATGCCTTGTCGAAAAAGGACGCATAAGATGAAAGACTTCATCATCCCTGACCGCGATTTTGGTACACCGGCCGCCAAATCCAAACAGATGGTCACTTTGACCGTTGATGGCTTTCAGGTCACCGTGCCCGAGGGTACTTCCATCATGCGCGCCGCCGCTGAGGCGGGCATTTCCGTGCCCAAGCTTTGCGCCACAGACTCGGTTGATGCTTTTGGGTCCTGCCGATTGTGTCTTGTCGAAATTGAAGGCCGCAACGGCACGCCCGCATCCTGCACCACGCCTGTCGCACCGGGGCTGAAGGTAACCACCCAGAACGCCCGGCTGAAACAGCTGCGGCGCGGGGTGATGGAGTTATATATCAGCGACCACCCGCTGGACTGTTTGACCTGCAGCGCCAATGGCGATTGCGAATTGCAGGATATGGCCGGGGCCGTGGGCCTGCGCGATGTGCGCTATCAAGCCGTGGATACCCATTTCAAACCCCGCAACACCAGCGGTGAGGCCAATCCGCAATGGCTGCCAAAGGATGATTCCAACCCCTATTTCACCTATGATCCCGCCAAATGCATCGTCTGTTCCCGCTGCGTGCGCGCCTGCGAAGAGGTGCAGGGCACCTTTGCGCTGACTATCGAAGGCCGGGGGTTCGACTCTCGTGTTTCATTCGGCGCAAAAACCGACAACGCACTGGCATCCGACTGCGTGTCTTGTGGCGCATGTGTGGCCGCCTGCCCCACCGCCACCCTGCAGGAAAAATCCATCATTGATATCGGCACGCCCGAACGCAGCGTGATCACCACCTGCGCCTATTGCGGTGTGGGCTGCCAGTTCAAAGCCGAAATGCGCGGTGATGAGCTGGTCCGCATGGTGCCCTATAAGCACGGCAAGGCCAACCGGGGCCATAGCTGTGTAAAAGGCCGCTTTGCCTATGGCTATGCCAGCCATACCGACCGCATCCTGAACCCGATGATCCGCGAAAACATCACTGACCCCTGGCGCGAAGTCAGCTGGGATGAGGCGATCAGCTATACCGCGACCAAGTTCAAGGCGTTGCAGGCGCAGTATGGGCGGCGGTCGATTGGTGGCATCACCTCCAGCCGTTGCACCAATGAGGAAACCTATCTGGTTCAGAAACTCATCCGCGGTGTGTTCATGAACAACAACACCGATACCTGCGCCCGCGTCTGCCATTCGCCCACTGGCTATGGTCTGGGCAAGGCGTTCGGTACATCAGCTGGCACGCAAGACTTTGATTCCGTTGAAAAGACTGATGTCGTTATCATCATCGGCGCCAACCCCACCGATGGCCACCCGGTGTTCGCGTCACGCCTGAAAAAGCGCCTGCGTCAGGGGGCAAAGCTGATCGTCATTGATCCGCGCCGCATTGATCTGGTCAAAACCCCGCATGTGCAGGCATCATTTCACTTGCCGTTGAAGCCCGGCACCAACGTGGCCGTGATCACCGCCATGGCGCATGTCATCGTGACCGAAGGCCTATATGACCAGTCGTTCATACAAGACCGGTGTGACTGGTCCGAATTCGAAGATTACGCCGCCTTCGTTTCAGACCCCCGCCATTCCCCCGAAGCGATGGAGCTGCTGACGGCCGTTCCCGCCGCCGATCTGCGCGGTGCGGCGCGGCTTTATGCCAAGGGCGGCAACGGGTCTATCTACTACGGCCTTGGGGTTACCGAACATTCTCAAGGGTCCACCACCGTAATGGCGATTGCTAACCTTGCTATGCTGACCGGCAATATCGGGCGTGAGGGCGTGGGGGTTAACCCCTTGCGCGGGCAGAACAATGTGCAGGGTGCCTGCGACATGGGATCTTTCCCGCACGAACTGCCCGGCTATCGCCATGTGTCGGGCGATGCAGCCCGCGATGTGTTTGAAAAGCTGTGGGGGGTCACGATTGACCCGGAACCCGGCCTGCGCATTCCGAACATGCTGGATGCAGCGGTTGAGGGCACGTTCCGTGGGATTTACATTCAGGGCGAAGACATCCTGCAATCAGACCCCGATACCAAACACGTCGCAGCGGGCCTTGCCGCAATGGATCTGGTCGTGGTGCAGGACCTGTTCCTGAATGAAACCGCCAACTACGCCCATGTTTTCCTGCCCGGTTCGACCTTCCTTGAAAAGGACGGCACTTTCACCAATGCCGAACGCCGCATCAACCGCGTGCGCCGGGTGATGGCCCCGAAGAACGGGCTGGCCGATTGGGAAATCACCCTGAAACTGGCGCAGGCCATGGGGGCGAACTGGGCCTATACCCACCCCGCGCAGATCATGGATGAAATTGCGCTGACGACGCCAAGCTTTGCCAATGTCAGCTATGAAATGCTGGAAACCAAGGGGTCAGTTCAGTGGCCCTGCAATGACGCTGCCCCCAATGGCACGCCGATCATGCACCTTGATGGCTTTGTGCGCGGGCGTGGCAAATTCATCGTGACCGAATATGTGCCGACCGATGAAAAGACCGGGCCGCGTTTCCCACTGTTGCTGACCACCGGGCGCATCCTGAGCCAATACAACGTTGGCGCGCAAACCCGGCGGACGGCAAATATCACCTGGCACACGGAAGACTTGCTGGAAATTCACCCGCATGATGCCGAAGTACGCGGCGTGCGCGATGGGGAAATGGTGCGTCTGGCCAGCCGTGCGGGGCAAACATCGCTGCGCGCCACGATCACCGATCGCGTGTCACCCGGCGTGGTTTACACGACATTCCACCACCCCGATACGCAGGCGAACGTCATCACCACGGACTATTCCGATTGGGCCACCAATTGCCCGGAATACAAGGTGACGGCAGTGCAGGTCAGCCCATCAAATGGCCCGACGGATTGGCAGACCGAATATAACGCACAGGCCGCCCATTCGCGCCGCATTCTGCCGGCCGCCGAATGACGCCGCACCGCCCCCTTTCCCGGCAGGTCTACGCGGGTGGTCTGATGACCACAGGCCCGCGCGATTTGCCATCCGAGGTGGCGGTGGCATTGTCCTTCAACGGCACGACGCAGGCGGTGATGATGGCGACCCCGGCTGATCTGCCTGATTTCGCGCTTGGCTTTGCGATCAGTGAAGGCATTGCAAACGCTGGGGAAATCATCAGTATTGAGGGTGTGGACACCGATCAGGGCATAGATGTTCAGACCTGGCTGCAGCCACAGGCCGAAGCGCGCCTTGCCGCGCGCCGCCGCACGATGGCGGGGCCGGTGGGCTGCGGGTTGTGCGGAATTGACAGCATTGCGCAGGCGCTGCGCGACGTGCCGCGGGTCACCGCTGATCTGCACCTGACACCTGCGCAGGTGTGCGAGGCGGTGGCGGCCCTGCCCGCGCATCAGACCCTGCATGATACCACCCGCGCCGCCCATGCTGCGGCGTATTGGACACCCGCACGGGGCATCGTGCTGGCGCGCGAAGATGTGGGCCGGCACAATGCACTGGACAAGCTGATCGGCGCAATGACAACCGCGCCGCAGCCTGTGGGTGCTGTGGTGATGACCAGCCGCGTCTCTCTCGACCTTGTGCAAAAACTGGCCATGCTGGGCGCGCCTGTGCTGATTGCCGTATCAGCCCCCACGGCGCAGGCGGTGGAACTGGCAGACGCAGCGGGTATCACGCTGATCGCATTGGCCCGCCCGGACCGTTTCGAAATCTTTTCCCATGCCCACCGCATCACCGCTTGGAAAACTGCCCATGTCGCCTGAAAAACTGATCCACATGGCGAACCAGATCGCCACATTTTTCACCACCAAGCCCGAGGCCGAAGGGCTGACCGGTATTGCCGACCACATCAACGCCTATTGGGAACCACGCATGCGGACGCAGCTTTTTGCACTGCTGGATGCCGGGGGCGCGGGGTTTCACCCGCTGTTTTTGGCGGCTGCACAGGGGATCAAACGCCCGGCAGCCGAAGCAGTATAAAGTGGGCGGCCTTTTACGGCAGGTCCAGTATCCCACCCGCCATCAGCCCGACCATCGTCTGTTCATCCAGAAACCCTGTCACCGCCAACCCCCGGTCGCCCTGAAACGCCCGCAGCGCTGCACGCGCCTCGGCATCAAACCGGCCATCCACCGGGCCGGGGCGCAGGCCCAGCGATGACAGCCGCCCTTCAATCAACAGTCGCGCCGCCGGGCTTAGCTGCAGGGAAAGCTCTGCCCCTTGGGCCCGCGCAAGCGCATCATCAAGCGCCACATCACCGTTCAGCGCCGCAATCCGCGCGCGGGCCTGATCGGCAAAAGCACCCTGCGGGTATTGCTGCAGATAACCCTCATAGCCCGCCACCGCGTTGCCGCCGCGTGCAGTGTCCCATGCGGCCCGGTCAGCCGCCGCAAGGTCTGCCGCACGCGCCGTATCAATCACCGTCAGCCGGTCATTTGCCAGCCCGGCAAACACCCCTTCGGGATAGCGCGCAACATAGGCCCGCAGGCCCGCCTCATCGCCCGCCTTGCCGGTCTGATCCCAATAGGCGCGGTCCTGTGCCTCACGCGCTGCTGATGCCGCTGCTTGCTCTGTTGCCAGTTCGGCACGGCGGCGGTCGGCCTGTGATGACAGTTGCACCAGTTGTTCGCGGGTCAGAAACCCGGTCGGCGCATGGCCAAAGCGGCGCTGCCAATCGGAAATCGCGGTGCGTGACCCGGCCCCAAACACCCCGTCAATGCCTTTGGGATCAAACCCGATGATCGCCAGCCCCTCTTGCACCGCGCGTCTGGCGGCGCGTGACAGGCCAAGCGCATCTTCGGCCACCCGCGCATCACGCTGCGGCTCGCCCAGAATCTGCACGATGGCCGCCTTGGCAGCCTGTGCATGCCGCCCGGTGGGATAGCGTGCCAGATAGGCCTCATAGGCGTCTACCGTGGCAATTGCTGCGGTCGCGTGCCACAGCGTATCATCGGCGTCCGGGGCCACCGGGCGGGGCGCGGCCACGCCATCAGCAGGACGGAACGCCACCAGCGGCGCCAGAAAACCAGTGGCCTCAAGGTTTGTTTGGGTCAGCATTTCCGGCAGGCTTTGCCCGGTTTTCAGCAACGGCCCGCTGGCAAAGGCCAGAACGCTGTCGGCCTCGCCCTGAATGATCGTCACGCCTTGCGGGGCAGTCAGAACGCCGACACCCAGACCCAACCCCTCACCCAGCACCAACCGCCCGTCTTCAAGGCCCAGCAGCACCACCGCCCCACCTGGGCTGCGCCCCGCCAGCGCAAGCACATCCGTCAGGCTGACAGCCATCGCCCCCACTGTGGCAAGGTCCGGCACATCAGCCTCGGTGCCCAGAAACCACGCCTGCCCGCCGTTTTGCGCAAAATGGCCAACCAGCATGATGACCAGCCTGCCATCGTCCAGCCGTTCCGCCAACAGGCCCGACATCAGCCCGCGCAAATCATCAGTGGTCTGATCTTGCCCCGCCAGCACGCGAAACCCCGCCGCCTGAAATGCCGGCACCACATCGGGCACGGCGGCCGCGGCGGACATGCGGCCCGCTTCGGCGTAAATCTCATTGCCAATCAGCAGGGCGCGGTCTTCAGCCATAGCCGGAAACGCCAGAAAACACACGAAAAGGCCTGTCAGCCGCATGATATGCTCCGCTCGGGTTGGTTTTTTGTCAGGGTGACATGGGGCGCGGGTGGGCGATAGGGCCGCGCGCAAGATCGGCAAGATTTTGCAGACAAGATCAGGTGATATGAACCGCGGCAATGATGTGGCCCGCCGCATCGCCATACCGACCCGCCCAAACGCTGCCTTGTGCAATTGGCCCGGTTGCCGCGGTAAACTGCGCGGCAAACGCGCCGCCATGCAGCGTCACATCCAACCGGTCAAAGCCGAACAGCAGCCCCGTCAGTGGATACTGCGCCTTGTAAACCGCCTCTTTGATGCAAAAGATCACCGTGGCCATTGCCGGATCATCCTGTGCCAAGGCACGTTCTGCCGGGTTCAGCACGGTGTCCCACACATCAGGTGCCACCGCCCCCGCCAGTTCGGCATCAATGCCCAAGCTTCCACCCCGCGCCACCGCTGACAGCGCCACGGCCCGCGTATGCGTGATACTGCCAACCAGCCCCGCAGGCCAGACGGGCGCGCGGTCTGGCCCCACGGGCACCACGCCCACGGGCACACACAGGGCCTGCATCGCCATGGCCGCCGCGGCCCGCCCCGCCGCAAATTCCGCCCGCCGCGTGGCCACCGCACCCGCGGGCACATCACCGGGCGCGGTTGTCAGCGGATCAGCCCAGCCAATGCCTGCGCCCGGCACCATCGCTGCAAGGGCTGCCGCCAGTTCACGCATCCACGCCCGTGCGCCCCGCCCGCATGGCACGCCTACGCGCCATGGCATCCAGCCGCGCACCTGCACGGTCATTGCTTTGGGCAGGTGCAGCGGGTTCGGGCGTATCACCCAGATGGCGGGCCAAGCCTTCCAAAGTGGGAAAGCGGAAGATATCAGTGATCGACAGATTTTTCGCGCCCAGTTCCGCCTTGATGTCCCTGTGCGCCTGCACCGCCAGCAGGGAATGCCCGCCAAGTGCAAAGAAATTGTCCTGCGGGCCCACGCTTGGTACCCCCAGAATGCGCTGCCAGATCGTCGCAATCCGCCCCGCTGCGCCCTTGATCGGGCCCATGGGCAGGGTCGCAACCGGGGCCACTACTGCCACCGGTGCAGGCAGCGCCTTGCGGTCAACCTTGCGGTTTGGCGTCAGCGGAAAGGCTGTCAGGCTGACATAATGCGCAGGCTGCATATGCGCAGGCAGACCCGCCACGCCTGCGCGCAGTGCCGCCTCCACCGCCGTCCCGGTCGTATAGGCCACCAGCCGCAGATCGCCGGGGCGATCCTCACGCGCCAGCACCACCGCTTGGGTGACACCCGGCACGGCATCCAATACAGCCTCAATCTCACCCAGTTCAATGCGGTAGCCGCGCAGTTTGACCTGATGGTCAGCGCGCCCCAGAAAATCCAGCTTGCCATCGGCACGGCGGCGCACAAGATCACCCGTTGCATACATCCGCGCGCCCCATGGGCAGGCACGATCAGGCGTCACGAACGGATCAGCGCGAAAGCGTTCTGCGGTCAGGTCCGCCCGCTGCCAATAGCCCCGCGCTACGCCATCGCCGCCGATCCACAGCTCACCCTCGGCCCCCATGGGCGCAGGCGCGCCAGTGGGATCAAGCACATACATCTGCGTATTGGCGATGGGCGTGCCGATGTTGGTGGTGGCCTCAGCCACGCCCACCGCTTCAACCGAAGACCAGATCGTGGTTTCCGTCGGTCCATACATGTTCAGAATGCGCGCGCCCGTTGCCTTGCGCAGGTCCGCCACCTGCGCCCCCGGCAGGGCCTCACCCCCCACCATCAGCGTGTGCAGGCCCGCCATCGCCGCGCGAGCATCATCATTCAGCGCAATTATCCGCGCCATCGACGGCGTGCATTGCAGATGCGTCACTTTGTAACGCGCAAGCTGCGCCGCGATGGAATAGTCCTGCGCGCCCTCACCTGCAAACCCCGCCACCACCTGCGCCAGTGGCCGCAGCCCCTGCAGCACCGTTGCAGGGGCAATGCCGAAATCAATCAGACAGGCGATTTCCGTCACCCCGATCGCCTGCACCTGCGCCACCCGCGCCATGGCATCTTCCACTGTGCCGAACAGACCGGAATCGTCAAAATACCGCAGAAAGGCGAAATCGAGGATCGCCTCCAACTCATCCGGCGCAAGTGATCCGATATCAATATCCTTCGGGTTGGCCACGCCCTGCGGTTTCTTGAACGCCGGAAAGGCCCAAGCGTATTGCTTGATCAGGCCAGCAGCGGCGCGCAGATAATCCTTCATCGGCGCGCGCGCAATCTCGCGGGCGGCGTCGCGGGTGGGGGCGATGAAGGTATGCAGCATCAGCGTCACGGCGTGGCTCGCCGGATCATGCCCCGCCGCGCGCAGGGCCGTGTGGTAGATCTTGATCTTGTCCGCCACGTCTTGAACGGTTTGCCCCAACAGATGCGTCAGCACATTGGCCCCCAAGGCCCCCGCCTCGCGCCATGTGTCAGGGTTGCCCGCCGTGGTCACCCAAACCGGCAGTTCGCGTGACACGGGCCGGGGTTGGCTTTGCAGCGCAAAACTGCCCGCCTGCGTGGGGAATTCCACCACCTCACCGCGCCACAACCGGCGCACCTGATCAATGCTGGTCAGCAATGCGGCCTTGTTCGCAGGCGGCGTGTTTTCGGGCCGCAGCACGAAATCATCCGGCTGCCAGCCAGACGCAAAGGCAATGCCCGCACGCCCATTCGTCAGGTTATCAATCACCGCCCATTCCTCGGCGATGCGTGCAGGATGGTGCAGCGGTGCCACGCAAGACCCCGCGCGCACGCCGATGTTTTTGGTCACCGCAGCAACGGCAGCACCCGTGACCGAAGGGTTAGGGTAAGGCCCGCCAAAGGCGTGAAAATGGCGTTCGGGCGTCCAGACGGCGGTAAAGCCATGGGCATCGGCGAACTTAGCGCCCTCCAGCAGCAGGTCATACTTGGCGGGCCCCGCGCCATCATCATTGCCCCAGTAATAAAGCGAGAAATCCATCGCGCCCGCGCCGGCCTGCCCCGACACCAAGGCGCGGTTCTCATCGGACGTGATCACCACCTTGAACCCGCGTGTCAGGGTCCAGAACAATTCCAGCACCGAAATATCAAACGAAAGGCTGGTAACGGCCATCCATGTGCCGGGTGTCGTGCCGATCCGCGCGTCCATGCCTGCGAAAAAGTTGATGACGTTGCGGTGCTCGACCATCACGCCCTTGGGCAGCCCGGTGCTGCCCGAGGTGTAGATCAAATAGGCAAGATCGCCGGGCGCGGCAGTGGCAGCCACCTGCGGCGCTTCGGGCAAGGCACCCATGGTCAGCACCTGGGTAGCATGCGGCGGCAAGGCGGCGGCCAGCGTGGCATCCGTCACAATCACCGCACAGGCGCTGTCTGCGATATAAAGCGCCGTGCGATCAGCAGGATAGGCCGGGTCCATCGGCACATAGGCCCCACCAGCCTGCATGATACCCAGGGCCGCAATCACCAGATCAGCACTGCGCGGCAGATGCAGGCCCACCAGCGTGCCGGGCCCCACACCCATGGCGCGCAAGCGGTGCGCCACGCGGTTGGCGGCGGCATCAAGTGCGGCATAGGTCAGCGTCAGCCCTTCAAACACAAGGGCGGGCGCATCAGGCGTACGGGCCGCCTGTGCGGCGAAAGCCGTGGGGATGGTCAGCCTGCGGTCATAATCGGCGGCAGTCTGGTTCCAGCCATGCAGCAGGTGGTGCAGTTCGGCCTCGGGCAGGATGGGCAGGTCCGACAGGGCCTTGTCCGGATTGGCGCGGGCGGCCGTGGCGAAGGCGGTCAAGCGCGCGGCTATGGTCGGGCCGTCAGGCAGGCGGGCGGCGTCATAGTGCATCACACCCGGCGTCAGCGTGATAGCCGTGCCGGGAATTGGGTGGGTGTGCGGGCTGATGCCAACTGGTGGGATGATGACATGGGCAAGGGCCGGGTCACGCGCCAGCAGATCGCGTGGGAATTGCCACAGGGCGGGCAGGGGCGGCAAAGCGGCGGTCAAATCCACGCGCCACGGGGCCCAGCCCGAAAGGTAGGCATCACCCGGCACGCCAAAGGCAAAATCACCAGCCGTTTGCCCAGCAAGGCGCAGCATTCCGGCAGCAAGCAACGGCAGATCGCCCGCCAAAGGCAAGCTGCGCCAATCAGATGGGCCAGACCCTTCTGCCAAGGTCAGGGCCACGGGCTGCATCTGCGCCAGCGCCGTACGCAACCGCGCCTCATCCGGGGCCACGGCGGCAAGGGCAGCCGTCAGGGCTGCGGCATCTGTCAGCAGATCAACCGCTGCCACCCCCATCAGATCAACCACCCCACCCGCATTGCGCAAACCCGTCAGCCGCAGCACACCATCCGCACAGGCCACATCCGCCCAACCCGCCCCGGCTGCCAGCACCTGCCCCGGTTGACCCGAACCAAAGGCAGGCTCTGCCCCGGCAACCCAGATCACCCGGCCCTGAACCGCAATCTTTGGCAAGGTCAGTGGGTTCCAGTACCGCCCATGATCCAAGGCCCGGATCAGACGCATCGCCTGCGCCACAGGCCCTGCAACATCAATCCGCCCCTGCGCCACAGGCCGGTCTGCCCGCAAATACAGGCTGCGCTGTGTCAGGTCTTGTGCTGTGCCTGCAGCCCCCGCCTCCAGCGCCGCCATCAGATCAGCAAAGCTGTCTATCCCCGCCGCAAAACACTTGGTATTCAGGCTCAGCGCCGTATCCTCTGGCGTCATGTCAATCATCCGCTGCACCAGCACCGCGCCCTCATCCACCCCGCCTGCGATGCGGTGCCACGTCACCCCATGCTGCACGTCACCCCCCAGCAAGGCCCAGACCGGTGCGTTCAGCCCCGCATGGCGCGGCAAGGGGCCATCGTGAAAGTTCACCGCGCCCGTCGCCCGCGCCAGCACCGCATCCGGGATCACCGTCAGGTTCGCAATCGACAGCAGCCAATCAACCCAGGCCCCCGGCGCATCCGCCAGCCCCCCCACCATCAGCCCCGCACCCGTGGCCCATGCCCGCACATCCGCGCTGTGCGTGGCCACAAAGGCAATCCGGTGCCCCCTGTCCAGCCACATCTGGCCGCAGTGCAGCGTCAGGCTTTCATTGCCGATCAAGATGGCTGTCAGGGTCATCGCCTACTCCGCCGGACGGGTTTGCATGGGGGCACGTCGTGCGCGCAGGCGCAACGCATGCGCCACCAGATCACGCAGAAAATATGGCGGATCGCCCCGGTCGCGCCGCTGCACCAACAGCCGCGCGCGCCACAACAGCCCGCCTGCCAGATGCGCCAGCGTGGCCGTGGCCGCATAGGCCCGCCCATGCACCTTGGTGAAATAATAGGCCCGGCTATCCAGCCAGAACCCCGGAATGCGCACCCATGTCTTCATGCCAGTCGATACCGACCCGATATGTTCCACCCGGCTTTCCACCACATAATCCGTAGGCCAGCCTGCACGTGCCGCACGGTGGCACAGCTCGGTTTCCTCAAAATACAGAAAGAAGGTTTCATCAAACAGCCCGACCTGATCCAACACCGATTGCCGCATCATGATCGATGCCCCCGCCAGCCAATCAACGCGCGTGGTTTGCGTGGGCAGGTCCATGGCCACGATTTTTCTGCGAAAAATCCGGCTGACCGGGCCAAAGCGCACCGCCCCTTCAAATTCACTCGCAATCGACGGGAAACGAAACGCTGTGCGGTGCGCCATACCATCCGGGCCGTGAATATAACTGCCCGCAAAGCCCGTGGCCGGATGGGCCAGCAAATGGTCGCGCAGCGCACGGATCGCATCAGGCGCGGGAAACGCGTCAGAGTTCAGAAGATAGACGAAATCGGGCTTGCCTCCATCCGGCAGGCCTGCCCGAATGCCCACATTGTTGCCCGCGCCAAAGCCACCGTTGCGGCCCGACTGGATCACCCGCACCCGCCCCCAGCCGCGCTGCGCCACCGCTGCCGACAGCATCTCAAACGACCCATCGCCGCTGTCATTATCCACAATCGTGATGGCCCCCTGCATCGGTTCCATCGCGCGCAAGGCTGCCTCGGCCGCCTTCAGCGTCATCTGGGCTGTGCGCCAGTTCAGGATCACCGTCAGAACCTGCACCATCATTCCGCCGCCTGACGAAGTGTTGGTTGGGCAAGCGGGGTTTCCGCCAAGGGCACCTCGGCAAGCGCAATCACCGCTTTCAGCCGTGCGGCCAGTGTGCGCACATTGGGTTCCAGCACCATGCTATCATGGTCCCCCGGCACCTCAATCACTTGCAGGCTGGGCGCAAAGCGGGTCAGGTCATTGTCATGGAACACATATTCGCGGGCCCGGCTGACCCACTGGCCACCCGATACTTGCCAATGCCGGTCCAGCGGCGGGCGGAACAGCACGGTCGCCCCCTGCCTTGGCTGCATATCATACACTGGCAGGGCTGCACGGAAGGCCGCCTCAATCGCCGCATTGTCAAACTGCGCCTCCTGCAGGGCTGCAACACCTTCGGCTTGCGCCCGCTTCCACGCCACCCGCGCGCGGTACCATTCGACCAGATACCCCGGTCCCTTGGCCCGCAGTTCTGCCAACTTGATCAGCGCCTTATCGCGGCGCGTAAGCACTGGCCGCAGCGGGATCGGCGTATCCAGCAACGCCACCAGCCGCACCTCATCGCCCGCCGCCTCCACCTGCCGCGCGATATCCCATGCGATCAAGCCGCCACCAGAAAAACCGCCCAGCAGATAGGGCCCCTGCGGCTGCACCTGCCGCATTTCAGCGATGTAATCCGTGGCCGCCTCTGGGAAGGTCATATGCGGTGTGTCATCACCATACAGCCCGCGCGCCTGCAGGCCATAAAACGGCCTGTCCCCGCCAATCAGCTGCGCCAGATGCCGCAGGTTCAGCACGTTGCCAAACATCCCCGCCACCAGGAAGAACGGCGTTTTCACGCCCCCTTCGCCCTGATGCATCGCCACCAGATGGGTAAAGCGGCGCGCGGGCACCACGGCCACGGGTGCGCCTGCTGCATCCGGTTGCACCCCGATGCGGTCGGTAATCAGCGCCGCACAGCGCGCAATCGTGGGTGCCTCGAACAGCACCGAAATCGGGAAATCCACGCGGTAGGCCTTTTTGACCATTGCAAACAGCCGTACGGCAATCAGGCTGTGACCGCCCAGATCAAAAAAACTGTCTTCAACCCCCACTTGCCCCACGCCCAACAGGTCCTGCCAGAACCCCACAAGCGTGCGCTCCACATCGTTGCGGGGGGCCACATAGGCGTTTTCCAGATCGGGGCGTTCAAACGTGGCCCCCTGCGCGCGTTCGGCCTGCACCGCAGCCGTTTGCGCCACAAGATCAGGCAGGTTCAGTGACGACACGATAATCTGCCCCACCCCCATCGCCACCGCCCGGCGAAACGCCTCTGCCCCTTCATCCGGGCGAATGCCTTGGCTAAAGCTGTGCAGCAGGCGTTCTTCGGCAGGTGAGGCGGCCCGCGTGGGGCCATCATCGAACACCAGATCACGCGCTGTGGGCGGGGCAAAGGCGAGGGCCCCCTCCAGCTTGCGGATGGTAAAGCCCTGAATATCAACGCAAACCTGCCCATCCGGCGTAGCAAGCGTGATGTCAAAGGTCGCAGCCGTGCCATCCGCGCGGTTATCGGCGGCATTTCTCACATGGCTGGTAATGCGCGCAGGCAAGGGCGCATAAACCCGCACCTGCGCATAGGACACGGGCACCCACAAATGATCGGGTTTGTATCCAGCGATCAGGTCCATCGCCCAGCCGGTGGCAAGGTCCAGCAGCGCCGGGTGCAGCAGCCAATCCCTGTCCGCCGCGCGGAACGCCGCTGGCAAGGCCAGATGCGCCAACCCTTCACCCGCGCCAATGCTGCGGCTGTTCAGCACGCGCCAGCGCGGGCCAAAGCGCAAGTGCGCCTCTTGCGGCGATGCCATGCCCTGCCCCAGTTCAGGCGCGGGCAGGCGGGCGGTGATGGCGGCAATATCCAGCATCGGGGCAGGCGCTGATACGGGGATCAGCCGCGCGGTGGCATGGGTTTGCCAGCCGGTGCGGCCCTGATGCGGCACTGCTGATTGCAGGGTAAAGCCATAGCCTTCGTCACTGCGCGCAAGGCTCACCCGCACATCGCGCGGGGCGAGGTCAGCCACATCCAAAGCGCGGAAGAAATACAGATCGCGAATATCAAATGCGCCCGCCTCTCCCTGTGCCACCATCGCCTCGGCCATGATTTCCAGATAGCCCGTCCCCGGTATCAGCGCCTGCCCAGTTGCCGTGCGATGCCCATCCAGCACCCAGCGGTCAATGCCATAGCGCGCCGTGAATTGCCGATTCCCGCCTGCGTCAAAGCCCGCCTCATCCAGCATCGGCGCGGCAATCGGCACCGCAGGTGCGGCCTTGCGCCCGGCGCGGTCAGCCAAAGCCTCCGCCGCCATGCCGACACCGGTCCAGATGCCCCAGTTCAGCGCCACCACTTTTGTGCGCCCCTTGGCGCCCTTGGCATAGGCGTTCAGGTATTCATTCGCCGCCACATAATCAATCTGCCCCGCAGGCCCCGTGACTGTGGAGGTAGATGAAAACAGCACTAGCAGGTCCAGCTTGCCATCCGGGAACAACCCCGCCAGCACCTGCGTCCCGTGCAGTTTGGGTGCAAACACCTCTTCCACCTGCGCCGTGGATTTCGTCAGCAGCGGCCCGTCGTCCACCACACCCGCCGCATGGATCACCACGCTTACAGCACCCAACGTCGCCTCACCCGCAGCCACAGCGCTGCGCATTTCCTCGGCGTTGCACACGTCTGCGGTTTGCACCAGCACCTGCCCGCCCAAAGCCTCCAGCCGCTGCAGCGCCAGAATGCGGCGTGACAGGCCATCATCCGCGCCATGGCTTGCCAGATGCCGCGCCCATGTGGTCCGGTCCGGCAAGGTGCGCCGCGCGATCAGGATGATCTTGGCACCATTCCGGCGGATCAGGTCTTCGGCAATCGTCAGGCCAAGGCCGCCAAACCCGCCCGTGATCAGCACCACCGCCCCCTGCGGCAGATCAAACCCACCCTCAGGCAAGGCCACAGCCCGCAACACCTGCGCATAGCGCCGCGCACCGCGCAGGGCGGCCACGGTGTTGGCAGGCGTTGCCAGCAATTCCTCCAGCACCGGGTCCACCAGCGCCGATACATCCACACGCCGCCGGGTTTGTAGTCGGGTGGGTGGCAGTTCAAGGTCAAGCGATGATACCGTCACCCCCGGCAATTCCTTCGGGATCACCCGCACCGGCCCTGCGATCATCGCCTTTTCCGGATGCGCCAACCCTTCGCTGCGCACCTGTGCCGCGCCATTGGTAAAGGCCGTGATATGCAGGGGCGTGGGCAGGTTTTCCGCCGCCATCGCCTGGGCCAGAAACATCAGCGCATAAAAGCCCTGTTCGATATTGCGGTGCAGGAAACTGCTGCCGGGCCGGTGGTCCGTGCCCGCTGTGACCCCCCAGAAATGCCCGATCCGCGTGGGTGCCAGACCCCGCGCCACCAGATCACGGATCAGATCATCATAGCCCTCGCGCCCGCGTTCAGGGGCCAAGGCGTAGCCATCCTTCAGCCGCGCGAACGCATCACCCGTGCGCACTGTCGTCACGCTGTGACCCGCGCCGCGCAGCCGGTCAGCCACCGCCGCACCAAGGCCCGCATCATCCAGAAACATCAACCACGTCTCGCGCGGGGCAGCCGTCAGATCGGCCACATCCACATCACATTCCGCCGCGCGCACCTGCCAGTGGGTGCGCCAGCCCCAAGTGGCCATATCATCCTGCCGCATCGGCAAGGTCGCCTCGGGTGCCGCCAAAGCCTTGCCCGACGCGATGTAGTATTCCTTGCGCTGGAACGGATAGGTTGGCAGCACCACGCGGTTGCGCTTTGCCCCTGCCCAGACCTGCTCCCAGTCCACTGGCACACCGCAGGCCCAAAGGCGCGCAATCGTCAGCACATGCCAGGCATCATCGGCCATCTTTTGTTCGGGGTGCCGCAAGGCCGCAATGACCTGCCCCGATGGCACACCGTTGGCCTGCACAAGGGATGACAGCGCACGCCCCGGACCCATTTCCAGATACACCCGCGCAGACCGTTCCATCAGTGTGGTCATCCCCGCCTCAAACATCACCGTATTGCGCAAATGCGCCACCCAATAGGCCGGGTCCATGGCCTGTGCATCCGTCAGCGCAACGCCTGTGGTGTTCGAAATGATCGGAACCA
>JAYUZO010000003.1:0-24858 GCA_043751715.1 Rhodobacterales bacterium
GTCAGCATTGGCTTCCCAGCTTTCCAGCAGGCGGCCTTCAAAGGTGCCGTCGGGGTTGTACTGGATCAGATATTCCAGCCAGCCGCGATAGATGTTGGCAATCTGCGGCCAGTCCGCCAGACGCGGGTCCTTGGTGCCCTTTACTTCCATGCCAACGCGGATGATCCCGCCGACACTCGCCTCTTGCGCCATGGCTGGCGCTGGCAGGCCGATCAGGCCATAGGCCGCCGCAGCGCCCACACCCATGGCCGTGGCCCGCGTCAGAAATTCGCGGCGGCTCAGCTTACCGGCACGCAGGTCAGTGGCGTGCATGATGGCGGCCGGGTGCATACCCTTGGCCGAACGATCGTCTTTGGTCATGTCAGTCTCCCTGAAGCAGCAGTCTTGTTTTTGTGGGGCGCGCTTGCAGCAGCCTTGGCAGTGGGCCTTGCGCACTGATAATCATAGCGCACTTTTTTGCACAGCGCGTCAACGTCTGCTTTCGTCACTTCTGGGTCATTAGCGACATGAAAGTTGCGGTCAGCCGCATATTCACTATGCAGATTGCACCATGTTCAAAACCGCTACCGCGCCCGCCGGAACGTGGATGGCGACTGCCCGGTTTCATTCTGAAACGCCCGCGTGAAATAGGCCGCCGAGGAAAACCCCAGCGTCTCACCGATGCGCGCCACAGGCAGCCGCGTTTCGGCCAGCAGCTTGCGCGCCTCGAATATGCGGCGGTCTTGCAGGATCGCATGCG
The DNA here is from genome assembly GCA_043751715.1 of Rhodobacterales bacterium. Taxonomy (GTDB): domain Bacteria; phylum Pseudomonadota; class Alphaproteobacteria; order Rhodobacterales; family Rhodobacteraceae; genus JAAFHS01. Next base: position 740 of record JAYUZO010000003.1, read on the forward strand.
CTGACCGCCCGCCGGCCTGATTGCAGCAGCGCGTCAGATGCGTGGGTGTCACGCCAAGGGCCGCCGCAAATTCCGCAACCCCCATGCCAGACCGGAAATTACGCTCCAGCAAGGAGGTATAGCGCGTGACCAGTTTGCGCGCGGCATCGGGTTTGGTCACGTCGGGCGCGCCTTTCAGCACCTGCCGTTCCAGCCAGACACCCAGCAGGCCCAGATAGTGCCGCGTGGCACGGTCATGCGCTGCACTGGCACTGTCCATCTCGCGCAAGATCATGTCCAGCGTCACGTTCAGTTCCTGCTGGGCATGCACTTCACGGATACGCAGATGCTGTGCTGTCCTGGGCAGCGTCACATCACAATCACGGCCAAAGAACACCGCTGTGCCAAACACTGCGGGGCTGACCTCAAATCCGTGCATCACGCCTGCGGGAATGAAAATCACGTTATGCGCGGTATAGCCGCGTGTGACCCCGCCAATCGTAATGCGCCCCTGACCTTTGGTGAACCACAGCAGGCACGGTTCGGAAAAGGCGCGCATCGCCTCTACGCGCCAGCGGCCCCCGGCAGCAAGCCGCGGAATGGCAACAAGGCGCAGTTGCGAGATCGGATCAGCGGGTTGCATGGGGGGATTCGCCCTTGGATGAAGCCGCAAGGTATGCGGGGTTCGGACCGTGACCCAAGCGGAAAATGCAGATTTCGAACATTATCCTGTGCACAACCCCGTGCAGGCGTGATGTCGCCCACACCATCGTGGGTGTCAGGCGCATTCCCGCCATGCCGCCATCCGGTTGCGCATCCATGTGCGCTGACGTTTGGCATATTGATGCGTGGCAATTTTTGCATCCTGCACGGCATCTGTCAGTGTCAATGCACCCTGCAGATGTGCCACAAACGACGCAGCCCCAATCGCCTGCGCCCAGGGTGCTGTCGCATTCCATTGTGGCAGGTTGGCGCGCACCTCCTCCAGCACGCCTACCGCCACCATCTGGTCCAGCCGCTGGTCAATGCGCGCATTCAGCGCTGCCACGTCCGGGCGCAGCACCACCGCGTCACAGTCGGCCAGTGCAAGGGCCGGCGCCGGCGTGCCGGCTTGCCAGGCGGCAAGGCCCTTGCCTGTTGTCTTCTGCACTTCCCATGCGCGCTGCACCCGCATCGGGTTGGCCAGATCAACCCGCGCCCGCGTGGCCGGATCAAGCGCTGCGATCATCGCGCCTAAATCCGTTTTGCGCAGCGCATCGGCCTGAATGCGCACCGCCGCCGGTGTTTGCGGAATATCCGCCAGCCCAGCCGTAAGTGCCGCAAAATATAGCCCCGTGCCCCCCACGATCACCACCTTTGGCCCGTGCTCTGCCAGCACCGCCGTCACCGCCCGCAGCCAGTGCCCCACCGAATAGGCCTGCCCGCACGCCACATGGCCATACAGTGCATGCGGCAGTGCAGCCTCATCCGCCACTGTTGGCCGCGCCGTGAGCGCGCGCCAGCAGCCATAGACCTGCAGTGCATCCGCGTTCACCACCACCCGCCCGTCACGCGCCGCAAGGTCCATCGCCAACGCCGATTTGCCCGATGCAGTAGGCCCCGCAATCAGCACCGGCTTTTCACGGCTGATCTCTGCCAATCGCATCGTCATGGTTTTCTCTTTGCCCAAATACTCAAATCCGCCCGTTGTGCTGGCCTGCGATTTACGACATTTTGCCCGCCAGTCCCCGCAGTCCTGATTTGCAGCACAAGGTCCCCCATGTCCACATCGCCCGTTCCCCCCGTGACCTACAGCCGCGTCATGCTGAAAATATCAGGTGAGGCGCTGATGGGCGATCAGGGGTATGGCCTGCACCCCCCCACCGTGGCCCGCATCGCGCAAGAGGTGAAATCCGTGCGCGACATGGGGGTGGAGGTGTGCATGGTCATCGGTGGTGGCAACATCTTTCGCGGCCTTGCCGGGTCTGCGCAGGGGATGGAACGGACGACGGCCGATTACATGGGCATGCTTGCCACCGTGATGAACGCGCTTGCCATGCAATCGGCGCTGGAAGAAATTGGCGTGTTCACGCGGGTGGTATCGGCCATCCCGATGGATCAGGTCTGCGAACCCTACATCCGCCGCCGCGCCGTGCGCCACCTTGAGAAAAAGCGCGTGGTGATCTTTGCGGCAGGCACGGGCAACCCCTATTTCACCACCGATACAGCGGCAACGCTGCGGGCATCGGAAATGGCCTGCGAGGCGATCTTCAAGGGTACCAAGGTGGACGGGGTTTATGACAAGGACCCGAAAAAGCACACGGATGCCAAGCGCTATGGCACGGTGACCTATGACGAGGTGCTGCAGAAACACCTTGGCGTGATGGACGCGAGCGCGATTGCCCTTGCGCGCGACAACAGCCTGCCGATCATCGTGTTCAGTCTGGATGAACCGGGTGGGTTCAAGGGTATTCTGGCAGGCGAAGGAACGTATACGCGGGTTCAGGGGTGATCACTTGGACCCTCCATCTTTCTGGCGACAGCAATATCGATGCAGGCCCGCGTTCCGTGTGTTTCGAGCAAATATAGGAGATTTCCGCCATTAAGCAGCGTCAGAGGCTTGCCTGCGGCAAAGGCATAGGCGTCTGGCCCATAATTAGCCGTTGTGACCAAGATGCCCTTGTTGGCACCTTCTGCCATAACCGTTCCATACAGATCACGCACAGCAGCCACGCCCACTGTCCGCGTGTAGCGCTTTGCCTGTATGACCGTTTTTCCCCCGCTAATTGGGTCAGGATCGAATGCGACGGCATCGACCCCTCCATCGCGACTGGCTTGAGTCACTTTAACCTCACCACCACGCCGCCCGTACTCTTTTTCAAAGACAGATCGGATCAGATGTTCGAAATCCTCCCATGGCATCGCCGCAAGATTGGTTCCTCCATCCTGGCCAAGGTCGACATCGCGTGCCTCGACAAATCTGCGGTCCGTCCTGTCAAGTCGCATAACCGGGGCAATCGCCGCCAATCCCGCAAGATTGGATGCCGCAACCCCCTTCAATGCTCGAAAGCAGGCCTTTGGGCCGATTTCATGAAGGTTCAGCGCCAAGAACGCCTCACGTGGCGCATGTAATGACATGATGATGTTTTGGACCTGCTGGCCAGTTGCACGATTGACGTGATCGGCTTGGCCATTGAAGACGATAGCTTGGATATGACCATGGACATCGGCTTCATACAATTCGTGTATGGTGCGCAGGCAGATTTGGTAACAGGCCCCATCATAGATCGCGGCATGGTCCTTTTCAGTGATTTTGGTTGTTTTGATTTCTCCGGTGCTGGCGTTCAGTTTCGCGGTCTTTACGTCTGGAATGTCGCTGGGCAACGGAAGTCTGTAGGTCACGATCAGGATGCGCGCCGGCTCATTCCAGTCGAGTTCAAAATCTGGGCTGAACAAATCGGCATAGTCGGATGCCTCTAGAACCATGGAACCATGCTCAACAATAGCGGCCGCGTCACCTGCATCCCAAGCTGGCTTTAGTCGATCTATCTTCGCGTGTTGTGCAGCAATTACCGTATTGTGCGCGGCTATTTTGGCGTCTTCTTCTGCATCAAGCGCAATTTTGGATGCCACCCATTCTGACATGGCCGCAGTGAAAGTAGCTTTGAGTTTTGCCTCTCGTTGTAGCGTTTTCGCTACATGCGCATGATGGTTGACCAATGCCTGTTCCAGTTGGCTGCGGGCGCGACCCTTTCCGCCGAATATTCCGGAGATAAACGAGACACGGCGCATGATCGGTTCTGGTGGCGCTTTCCACTCGGTTGGTGGGATCGGTTGGGGCTGTGTAAATTGCTTGCGGGTGTAGGTCGTTCGGTCTTTCAGCTTGTCCCAACGAACCTTATCGTCAACGGACAGTGTGTGCTTCAAAATTTCCAGAAAGTCGCGACGCTTAGATTCCGCGTCCGATGCAGTTAACTCGGCTGATACTTTGTCCAAATCGACATCATATCGATGATCCCAATCCGCAACCAACGCTTGTGCTTTGAACTCTAGTGACTGCAGATCCAACGCGCTCAGCGTTTTGTGAACGGCCAGCCCCCGGTGCGTGATGTTAAAAGTGTAGCGTAAAATCCGTGTTCCACGAACATCCCAAACTTCCTGCAGTTTGCCCATGTCGAGTTGCGCGGAATGTCGCGTGTTGACTGTAATACCTACCATGTTTGTTCGCACCTTTTTTGCCAACGCACTGGCATTGATCTAAAGCATACAGATATCCCCGTTGCAATCTGGAGATGCAGCCCACACCGTACGATAAAAGACCTGTTTTCACGCCCCCTCCCTCTGCTATACACCCGGCCAAATTGCCCTTATGTGGCATCGGAGAAGAACCCATGGCTGACGACATTGAAATTGACACCGATGCCCTGCAGCGCCGCATGGATGGCGCGCTGGCATCCCTGAAGGTTGAATTTGGATCACTGCGCACCGGGCGCGCCAGTGCGGCCCTTGTCGAACCGATTCAGGTTGAGGCGTATGGCACCATGACGCCGATCAACCAGTTGGGCACCGTCAACGTGCCGGAACCGCGCATGGTGGTGATCAACGTCTGGGACAAGGCGATGATCGGCAAGATTGAAAAAGCCATCCGCGAGTCTGGCATCGGCATCAACCCGGTCACCGACGGCCCGCTGATCCGCCTGCCGATCCCTGAGTTGAACGAGGAACGCCGGCGTGAGTTGACCAAGGTTGCCTCGCAATATGCTGAAGGGGCAAAGGTCGCCATCCGCAACGTGCGGCGTGACGGGATGGACCAGATCAAGAAGGCCAAGGGCATGGGCGAGGATGACCAGAAGATGTGGGCCGAAGAGGTGCAGGATCTGACCGACAAGGCGATTGCCGCAGTTGACCGGGCGCTCGACTCCAAACAGACGGAAATCATGCAGGTTTAGGCCTGCGAATTTTCTGCGAAAATTCATCGCGATGCCTGACAGAATTTTCGCAGAAAATTCGGGGGCATAACAGCAAGGGCAAAGATCTTGGCGGCAAAGGACATTTCTGACACACGGCATGCAGGCCACGTTGCCATCATCATGGATGGCAACGGGCGTTGGGCCACCAACCGTGGCTGGCCGCGCCTTGTGGGCCATCGCAAGGGGGCTGAACGGGTCAAGGAAATTGTCCGCATCGCCCCTGATCTGGGGATCAAATGGCTGACGATCTATGCGTTTTCGACCGAAAACTGGAAGCGATCGACCGAGGAAGTGCTTGGCCTGATGGCAATTTTCGCGCGCTACATCCAGCGCGAGGCTGACCGGCTGGCGGCCGAAGGCGTGCGCATGCGTTTTATCGGGGATCGCACCCGGCTGGCCCCGAAACTGCAGGCGCTGATGGCGGGGATCGAGGCGCGCACGGCGGGCCTGTCGCGGCTGAACCTGACGGTCGCCATCAATTACGGCGGGCGTGATGAAATTATCCGTGCCGTGCGGCATCTGGCGCAGGAGGTGGCCACCGGGCGCCTGTCAGCCGATGATGTGACCGAAGCGGGCTTCGCGGCGCGTCTGGATACGGGCGGGCTGCCTGACCCTGACCTTGTAATCCGCACCAGTGGCGAAACCCGCACGTCAAACTTTTTGCCTTGGCAAACCGCCTATGCCGAATATGAATTTACCCCCACGCTGTGGCCCGATTTTTCGCCTGATGAACTGGCCGCCATCCTTGCCCGCTTTGGCAACCGTGACCGCCGCTTTGGTGCGGCCAAGCCATGAACGATGCCCCCAGTCCGCAATGGAATGACCTGCGCAAACGGCTGGTATCGGCCATTGTGCTGATCATTGTCGGGGCGGCCGAAATCTGGCTGGGGGGCATGTCCTTTGCCGTGCTGGTCATTCTGTTGACCGGGGCGATGATCTGGGAATTGTGCACGATCACCGCCCCCGATCACCCCAATACGCCGCTGATGATGGCCGCCGTGGCCATGGCATCCTTGGCGGCGACCGTTGCGTTTGCGGCGCAACTGTCAGGTCTGTTTTTGCTGGTGCCGTCAATGATTATCGCGCTGACGGACCGGCGCGACCGGCGGCTGTCGGCGGGCTATGCGGCGGCGATCATGGTGGCGGGGTACGGTCTGATAGACCTGCGCGGGACGGGGTCGCTGACCATATGGTGGCTGGTGGTGCTGGTTGTGGCGTCAGATGTGCTGGGCTATTTTGCCGGGCGCGCCTTGGGCGGGCCAAAATTCTGGCCGGCGATCAGCCCGAAAAAGACATGGAGCGGCACGGTCGCAGGCTGGGTGGGGGCGGCGCTGATTGGCGTGGCCTTTATGATCTGGGGCGGGGCAGGGTGGGGGCTGGTGGCGCTGTCGGTGCTGGTGGCCTTTGCCGGGCAGATGGGCGACATCTGGGAAAGCTGGATCAAGCGGCGCTGCGGGGTAAAAGACAGTTCTGGCCTGATCCCCGGCCATGGCGGGGTGCTTGACCGGTTTGATGCGCTGACAGGGGCCATCGTGGTGGTTATGCTGTTGCAACTGGCGTTTAGCCTGCCCCTGCCGGGCGTCCGCTGATGCGGCGGATTTCGGTGTTCGGGGCAACCGGGTCTGTTGGTGAGAACACCTTTGATCTGGTCATGCGTGCAGGCGGGCCGGATGCGTTTCACACCGTGGCCCTGTCGGGTGGGCAGAACGTGGCGCGTCTGGCGGATATGGCGCGTGCGTTGCGGGCCGAGGTGGCGGTGACGGCGGATGATGCGTTGCTGCCAGCCTTGCGCGCGGCGCTGGCCGGGTCAGGCGTGCAGGCGGCGGCGGGCGCAGCGGCGCTGGCAGAGGCGGCAGCGCGCCCTGCCGATTGGGTGATGAGCGCAATTGTGGGGGCTGCTGGCCTGATGCCGGGGCTGGTGGCGCTGCAATCGGGGGCGACGCTGGCGCTGGCCAACAAGGAAAGTCTGGTCTGCGCGGGTGAATTGCTGCTGGCTACGGCGGCGCAAGCAGGCGCGCGCATCCTGCCGGTGGACAGTGAACATTCGGCGATTTTTCAGTGCCTGAAGGGCGAAGATATCACCGCGCTGGAACGTATCATCCTGACGGCATCGGGGGGGGCTTTGCGGGACTGGCCGCTGGAACGGCTGGCGCGGGCAACGGTGGATGAGGCTTTGGCCCACCCGAACTGGGCGATGGGCAAGCGCATTACCATCGATTCTGCCTCCATGTTCAACAAGGCACTGGAAGTCATTGAAACACGGGAATTTTTCGGCGTGGACCCTGATCAGATCGAGGTCATCATCCACCCTGAATCGCTGATCCATTCCATGGTGGGCTTTCGGGATGGCGCGGTGATGGCGCATCTGGGCGCGCATGACATGCGCCATTCCATTGGCTATGCGCTGAACTGGCCCGCGCGTGCGCCATTGCCCGTGGAGCGGCTGGATTTCGCCAGACTGTCGCAGCTGACCTTCCGCGCGCCGGATATGGCGCGCTATCCTGCCCTGCGTCTGTGCCGTGATGTGATGGCGACGCGGGGGCAGGCGGGGGCGGTGTTCAACGCGGCCAAAGAGGTGGCGCTGGATCACTTTTTGGCGGGCGGGCTTGGATTCATGGACATGGCGGGCGTGGTGGAGGATACACTTTCCCTTGTTTCGTCTGATATCAGCCTTGGAAAAGCCGCCAAAACCCTTGAGGACGTGATGGCAGCAGACCATATCGCCCGTATCAGGGCGCATGCGGCGGCAAAGCTGCGGCAATCAAAGGGGTAGTGGCGTGGATATTGGTGGATTGGTCGCAGGTTTTGGCAGCGTAGGCTTTACGCTGGCGGCCTTTGTCGTGGCCTTGTCGATCATCGTTGCCATTCACGAATACGGCCATTACATTGTGGGCCGCTGGTGCGGCATCCATGCCGAGGTGTTCAGCCTGGGCTTTGGCCCGACTTTGTTCAGCCGCATTGATAAACATGGCACCCGCTGGCAACTGGCGGCGCTGCCCTTTGGTGGTTATGTGAAATTCATGGGCGACAAGGATGCCGCATCGACCGGGCCGGATGGTGTGGCGATGGCGGGCCTGTCGGCTGCTGAACGCCGCCGCACCATGCACGGGGCACCCTTGTGGGCGCGGGCGCTGACAGTGGCTGCGGGGCCGGTTGCAAATTTCCTGCTGTCGATCCTGATCTTTACCGGCTTTGTGCTGTGGTCTGGCATTGCCACGGAACGCGCCGTGGTGGGCAAATTGCAGCCGCATCCGTTTGATGGCCCGACCCTGCAGGTGGGTGATGAAATCACCGCGATCGCTGGCAAACCCACGCCCGATCTGACCACGTTCATGGATGTGGCGGATACCATTCCGGCGGCCCCCGTCACCACCTATACCGTTGTGCGCGCAGGCCAGACGCTGGATGTGCCCGGCCCGCATCCGCGCCCGCCGCTGGCAGACAGCGTCATGCCGCAATCGGCTGCGTTCGAGGCCGGGTTGCAGACCGGTGATGTGATCCGCGCGGTAGACGGAACACCCGTCTATTCCTTTACCCAGATGCGCGAGATTGTCGGCGCATCAGATGGCAAAGCCCTGCTTCTGTCGGTCTGGCGCGCAGGTGACACCATGGATCTGACCCTGACGCCGCGCCGCAGTGATGTGCCCACAGCCGATGGCGGGTTCGAAACGCGCTGGCTGATCGGGCTGAACGGGTCCATGCTGTTTGGGCCAGAGGTGCGCGATGCAGGCATTCTGGAAAGCGTGGGTTATGGCGCAACGCAGGTCTGGCGCATTGTCACCAGCACGTTTTCAGGCATTGCCCATATCGTGCGCGGTGATATTTCCACCTGCAACCTCAAAGGCCCCATCGGCATTGCCGAAACATCGGGGGCCGCCGCTACTATGGGTGTGGATCAGTTCATCTGGTTCATCGCGGCCCTGTCCACCGCTGTGGGCCTGATGAACCTGTTCCCCGTGCCCGTGCTGGATGGTGGCCACCTGGTGTTTCACGCCTATGAGGCGATCACCCGCCGCCCGCCATCCGAACGCGCGCTGCAGGTGATGATGACCACCGGTTTTGCCCTGATCATGGCGCTGATGTTCTTTGCCCTGTCGCGGGATCTGTTCTGCTGACAACACGCCATAGTCCTGCCATAATACCCGCCTAGAAGCCATGCAAAGACCACACCAAAAGGGGTGCGCGCGATGCAGTCTGTGATGAATGGATACCGGGGTTTGCGCCTGGTTGTTGGCCTGAACTGGGACCGGGTTTTCTTTTTTGGAACATTGATTGTCGGGCTGCTGGCCGGTGCGTTTCTGGGCAGCGTTTTGTCGGATGCCTGGGTCATTCAGAATATGCCCGCCGCCTTTTGACAAGCCCTTGTTTTCCCGCTAGGCAGACGCAACGATATCTGGTGCGCGGGGCAGGAAAATGGCTGGAAAAACCGGGGCAACACGGTCTGGTAAATCAATCGGCTGGAAACTGGCCCAATCAACCGCGATTGCCGTTTCATTAGCGGTTTCAATACCATCGAACGGCTTCTTTGCGCCTGCGTTTGCGCAGGGATTCAGCTTTTCGAACGTCACCATCGAAGGCAATGACCGCGTCGATGCGCCCACCATCCTGTCGTTTCTTGGAATCGCGCAGGGTGAGGCGCTGACGGCAGGCCAGTTGAATGACGCCAGCCAGCGTCTGACCAATTCGGGATTGTTTGAAACTGTTGAACTTGTGCCACAGGGCAACACCCTGATTGTACGCGTGCAGGAATATCCGATCGTCAATGTCATCAGCTTTGAAGGCAACCGTCGGCTGGATGATGCAAAGCTGGCCGAGGTGATTGCCACGGAATCGCGCCGCATCTTTTCGCCCACGCAGGCCGAGGCAGATGCGGCCTCGATCACCGAAATCTACCGCGTGACAGGGCGGATTGCGGCGACGGTGACGCCCAAGGTCATCCGGCGGGATGGCAACCGTGTCGATCTGGTGTTTGAAATCGCCGAAGGCCGTGTGGTTGAGGTGGAGCGTCTGGCCTTTAGCGGCAACCGCGCCTTCAGTGACCGGCGGTTGCGGCAGGTGCTGGAAACCAAACAGGCGGGGCTTTTGCGCACCGTGGTGCAGGCCGATACGTTCGTGGCCGAACGGCTGGAACTGGACAAACAGCTGCTGCGCGATTTCTATTTGTCGCGCGGTTATATTGATTTCGAAGTGGTCGATGCCAGTGCCGAAGTCACCCAGGAACGCGATGCCACCTTTGTTACCTTTTCGGTGCGGGAAGGGCGGCCGTTTACGGTGGGGGCAGTCAACACCATTTCGGAAATCGAAGGCGTGGATGCTGCGGCCTATGCCGAGGTTGTGCGCCTGCGCCCCGGTGTGACGTATTCGCCCGCCATCATCGAAACCAACATCGCGCGCCTTGAGGCGGTTGCCCTGCGGCAGGGCCTGAACTTTGTATCCATTGAACCGCGCATTGAACGCAATGATCGCGGCCAGGTGGTGGATGTAACATTCGCCATCGTGCGCGGTGAACGGGTGTTTGTGGAACGTATTGATATCGAAGGTAACACCACCACACTGGATCAGGTGATCCGCCGCCAGTTCCGCACCGTAGAGGGTGATCCGCTGAACCCGCGCGAAGTGCGCCGCGCCGCCGAACGCATCCGCGCGCTTGGCTTTTTCGCCAATGCGGCGGTCGAGGCTGAACCGGGGTCTGGCCCGGATCAGGTGGTGGTGAACGTCGATGTCGAAGAACAGCCTACGGGTGCCTTGTCCTTTGGTGTGGCCTATGGTGCCAACACGGGCGTTGCGTTCAATGCGGGGCTGTCGGAAACCAACTTTCTGGGCCGTGGGCAGGGGTTTGCCGTCAATATCTCAACAGGCTCATCGAACCTGAATTCAAGCGTGCGCTTTACCGAACCTGCTTTCCTTGGCCGCGATCTGCGGTTTGGTGTGGGGGCCTATTACCGCACCACCGATCAAGACAATGCCCGGTATAACACGCGCAACATCGGGTTTGATACATCCATCGGCTTTCCGGTGGGTGAGCTTTCGCGCCTTGAGTTGCGCTATCGCATTTCCCAAGACCGGATCAGTGATGTGACGGTGGGCAGTTCAGACATTTTGGCGCGAGAGGCGGCACAGGATGCGCTGATCACCAGTGCTATCGGTTACACCTACAGCTATGATAACCGCGTTGAAGGCATCAACCCGAAGGGCGGCGTCCTGTTCCGCTTCAATCAGGATTTTGCCGGTGTTGGCGGCGATACCAAATACATCTCCTCCACGGCGCTGGCCGTGGTTGAACAGCGCGTGCTGAACGAAGAGGTGACCCTGCGTGCGATTTTCGAAGGTGGCGTGCTGACATCACTGGGTGATAACACCACGCGTGTGACCGAACGGTTTTTCGCCAATGGCAAGGTGCGCGGGTTTGAACCCAATGGCATCGGCCCGCGTGATGAGGGTGCCACCAACAAAGACGCGCTTGGCGGCAATGCCTTTGCGACCATCCGTTTTGAGGCGGATTTCCCGCTGGGCCTGCCCGAAGAATACGGCATTTCGGGGGGCGTGTTTCTGGATGCAGGTTCGGTCTGGAGTTTGGATGATACGGCGGGCACCGGTGGCCCGGTCGATGACAAGGCCTATCTGCGGTCAGCCATCGGCGTGTCGGTGTTCTGGAATACGCCCATCGGCCCGTTGCGGTTCAACTTTGCCAAGCCGTTGGTCAAGGAAGATTACGACATCGAACAATCGTTCGACCTGACGATTTCGACCCAGTTCTGATGCGGCGGCTGGCGCTTTTGCTGGCGCTGATGCTGGGGGGCGCGGGCGCTGCGTTCGCACAAACCGGCCCCACGCCCTTGGCACAGCCTGTGCCGATCCTGACCATTGATCAGGACCGTCTGTTTGCGGAATCGCAGTTTGGCCGCGCGGCACTGGCACGGCTGAATGCGGGGGAAGAGGCGCTTGTGGCCGAAAACCTGCGGATCGAGGCGGGGCTTGAGGCGGAAGAGCGTGACCTGACCACCCGCCGCACCACCCTGCCAGCCGATGAATTCCGCACATTGGCCGATGCGTTTGACACCAAGGTGGAAGGCGTACGGTCAGCGCAGCGGGCCAAATACACCGACCTCACCACCGCGCACGAAGACGCCAAGCGCCGTTTCCTTGAGGCGGCGGTGCCGATCATCGGCCAGTTGATGCAGGAACAGGGGGCGGTGGCGGTGATGGACAAGGCGACAATCTTTTTGTCCTTGCAGCGGATCGAAATCACCGATCTTGCCATTGCGCGTCTTGATGCGGCGATCGGTGATGGCACAACTGCGCCACCCTGACCTTGTCCTGCGCGCCCTGACTTGGTAGCACAGCATCAGCGGCCCGTCAGAGGCCAGTATCACGGGGACCCCTGCATGACCGATACCACCGCACCCATCACATCAGCCGACCTAACCATGATCCAGCGGATCATTCCGCATCGCTACCCGTTCCTGCTGGTGGACAAGGTGCGGGATATTGTGCCGGGCAAATCCTGCGTGGGCATCAAGAATGTGACGATGAATGAACCGCAGTTTCAGGGCCACTTTCCGGGCATGCCGATCTTTCCGGGTGTGATGATCGTGGAGGCGATGGCGCAAACAAGCGGCATTCTGGTGGGGGTCACGATGGACCTGATCGACAAGAACGCCAAGGTATTCTTCATGGGCGTTGAAAACGCCAAATTCCGCCGCAAGGTGGTGCCGGGTGATGTGCTGGAAATGCACGTTGTGGCGGTACGCGGCGGCGGCAAGGTGTGGAAATTCGAAGGCCGGGGCATGGTGGACGGCGAACTCGCGGCTGAGGCGACGTTCACCGCCATGTTCGACCTTTCGAAAAGCTGATCCGATGATTGATCCGTCCGCCCGCATTCACGCCATGGCCGTAGTTGAACCCGGCGCCACACTCGGTGCGGGCTGTGACATTGGCCCCTTTGCGGTGATCGGGCCGGATGTAACGCTGGGTGCAGGCGTGGTGGTGAAATCGCACGGCGTGGTGACAGGCTGGACAGATGTGGGCGCGGATACGGTGATCTTTCCCTTTGCCTGCGTGGGCGAAATTCCGCAGGATCTGAAGTTCAAGGGCGAACGCACGCGGCTGATTGTGGGGGCGCGTTGCCGCATCCGCGAAGGGGCGACGCTGAACACGGGCACCGAAGGCGGCGGCGGCATCACGCGGGTGGGCGATGATTGCCTGCTGATGACGGGGGCGCATGTGGGCCATGATGCAGTGCTTGGCAACCGGGTGATCCTGGCCAATCAGGCGGCGATTGCGGGGCATTGCTCCTTGGGTGATGATGTGATTGTGGGGGGGCTTTCGGGCATCCATCAGTTTGTGCGAATCGGGCGCGGGGCGATCATCGGTGCGGTGACGATGGTGACGAATGACGTGGTGCCGCACGGGTTGGTGCAGGGGCCACGGGGGGAATTGGACGGGCTGAACCTTGTGGGCCTGAAACGCCGGGGCGTTGACCGGGCCGATATCATGGCGCTGCGGGCGGCCTATCAGATGCTGGCGCAGGGCGAGGGCACGTTCATGGACCGGGCGCGCAGGCTGGCGGACGAGTCGGACAATGGCCGCGTGCGCGAGATGACGGATTTCATTCTGGGGGCGACGGACCGCAGTTTCCTGACGCCAAAAGGCTTCAAGTGAAAACGGCCATCATTGCCGGGCGCGGGGGCCTGCCAGCGGCGCTTGTGGCGGCGATGGACGCGCCCTTTGTGGCGGCGCTGGATGGGTTTGTGCCAGACGGCGTGCGGGTTGATCAGACGTTCCGGGTGGAACGGCTGGTGCCTTTCCTGCGGGGGCTGGAGGATGCGGGGATCACCCGTGTGGTCTTTGGCGGGGCGGTGACGCGGCCAAGGCTGGAACCTGCGTTGTTTGATCCGGACACGGCACAATTGGTGCCGCAGTTGATGGCGGCCATGCAGGGGGGCGATGATGCGACCTTGCGGGCGGTGCTGGGGATATTCGAGGGGTTCGGGTTTACAGTGCTGGGCGTGCGCGATGTAGCACCGGGCCTTGTGCCGGGGGCGGGGGTGCTGACGGGACATGCGTCCGAGGCCGATACCCGCGATGCGGCGCGCGCCGCTGCAATCGTGGCGGCACTTGGCGCTGTGGATGTGGGGCAGGGCTGCGTGGTGCAGCAGGGCCTGTGTCTGGCGGTCGAGGCGCTGCCGGGTACGGATGCAATGCTGGCAGGGGTGGCGGGGCTGGCGGGTTTGCGGCCCGATGCGGCGCGGGGCAGGGGGCTGTTTTACAAGGCCCCCAAGCCGGGCCAGGACATGCGCATTGATCTGCCGGCAATCGGGCCCGACACGGTGCGCGCGGTGGTTGCGGCGGGGTTGGGGGGGATTGTCTGGCAGGCGGGCGGGGTGATCTGCCTTGATCAGCCGCAAATGATTGCACTTGCCGATCAGGCAGGGGTTTTCCTGTGGGCGCGGCAGCCGTGACTTTGGCGGGGGTGCCTTGGCTGTTACCGGCGGTGGTTCGGCCATGAACCTGTTCCTGATCGCTGGTGAACCTTCGGGTGATCGCCTTGGTGCCGCCCTGATGGCTGGGCTGAAATCGCTGGAACCGGGCGTTACATTCACCGGCGTCGGCGGGCCGCTGATGGCTGCGGAAGGGCTGGCCAGCCTGTTCCCGATGGAGGAGTTATCCATCATGGGCATTGCCGAGGTGCTGCCGAAATACCTGCACCTGAAACGCCGCATTTCTGAAACCGCCGCAGCCGTTACTGCCCGGAACCCCGCCGCCCTGATCACCATCGACAGCCCCGATTTCTGCTTTCGCGTTGCCCGCATCGTCAAAGCCGCCAACCCTGCGCAACGCACCATCCACTACGTCGCTCCATCTGTCTGGGCATGGCGGCCCAAACGCGCCGCAAAAATGGCCGCTTATATTGACCATGTTCTTGCCCTGCTGCCGTTTGAGCCGCCCTACATGACCGCCCATGGCATGAGTTGTGATTTCGTCGGCCACCCCGTTGTGTCCGAACCCCTTGCCACCCCGCAGCGGCAAACCGCCCCCCTGCTGCTGGCCTTGCCCGGTTCGCGCAAGGCCGAGGTGGCTCGCCTGATGCCCATATTCGGACAGGTCGCGGGCCTGCTGGCCACTCAGCACCCCGGTCTGAGCGTGGCCCTGCCCACGGTGCGCGGCGTCGCCCCCCTGGTGCGTGAACTTGCCCGCGCCTGGCCGGTGCAGCCCAATGTGATCGAAGACCCCGATCACAAACGTCAGGCCTTTGCCGATGCCACTGTGGCGCTTGCCGCATCGGGCACGGTATCGCTGGAACTGGCCGCCAACCGCTGCCCCATGGTCATCGCCTATGACATGAACCCCGTCACGCTGTGGCTGATGCGCAGGGCCGCACTGATTGACACAGTCACGCTGGTGAACCTTGTCAGTGACACGCGCCATGTGCCCGAATTTATCGGCCTGCGCTGCACGCCTGCCCTGATCGCACCCGCCCTTGCGGTGGTGATGGCGGATGGCCCCGCACGTGCCGCGCAAATCGACGCGATGGATATCACCATGCAGCGCCTTGGCCGGGGCGGCGCGCCACCGGGCCAGCGCGCCGCGCAGTCTGTGCTGGCCGCAATCGCCCGTTGATCAGGCCACGCCAATCGTGATCAGCCCATCTGTCTGCTGCACCCGCAACGCCAGATCAGGCGACAATGCTGCATCCAGATGCCCGATGGCATAGCCAATCACCGCAGCCGCCGCGATGACCAGCACAACGATGGTGGTTGATACCACCTGCCGCTGCGTCTCGGCTTTGCCGTCAAACACCAGTGATGCCGCAAAGGCCTGCAAATCCTGTGCGGGCGTGGTCATGTCGCTGCCCTGATAGATCACCCGTGCCACATCCGTGGTCAGCCGAATGGTATCCGGCGTCCAGATTGCCCCGCGCAGATGCCGGCGCATTGCCATCGCCTCGGACACCGTCACCAGAAACTGGCCCCCGTCGCGCAAGGCCGTTTCAACCCGCATCGGGTTGGTCAAAAGATCATCCATCCTGAAATGGGTCGACATGGTAATAACCCCGCTGAAAACGCCTGATCGTCCGCCGGGAAAATACCCGGCACCATCAGGTGTTCAGACTTGTCAGAGTCGCACCAGTCAGGATTTCCTGACCCAAGGTCAAGTGCGGCCCTTCCAGATCCAGCCGCCGCCAAGGATGCGGCTGCTGCCCGTGTCGTAAAACACGCAAGCCTGCCCGGCAGAAATACCGTCTTCGGGTGCAATCAGCTCTACCTCGGCCGTTGTGGCCGACAGCGGGCGCAGGATCGCCGCCCGAGGCGCGCGGGTTGACCGCACCTTGACCGCCATCTGCCATTCGGCGCGGGCATCAAAGGGTTCATCACCCAGCCAGTTGATTTCACGCACCGGCACGATTCGCGTGGACAGCGCCTGTTTCGGCCCCACGATGACATGCCGCAACGCAGGGTCCAGCCGCACCACATACAGCGGGTCTTCCAAGCCGCCGATGCCCAGCCCCTTGCGCTGCCCGATGGTGTAATGGATCACGCCGCGATGCTGGCCCAACACGCGCCCCGCCATATCCACGATATCACCCGGATCGGCCGCACCGGGGCGCAGCTTTTCAATCACCGCCGCGTAATCGCCGTTCGGCACAAAGCAGATATCCTGACTGTCGGGCTTATCCGCCACCGACAGGCCGTATTTTGCCGCGAGCGCCCGCGTTTCCGCCTTGGATTGCAGATGGCCCAAGGGAAAGCGCAGGTAAGACAGCTGTTCCGGCGTGGTCGAAAACAGGAAATAGCTTTGATCGCGGTTCGCATCCGCCGCCTGATGCAATTCCGCCCCCGCCAGCCCCATCTTGCGTTGAATGTAATGCCCGGTTGCCATGCAATCAGCATCCAGATCGCGCGCCGTGGCCAGCAGATCCTTGAACTTCACCCGTTCGTTGCAGCGGATGCAGGGCACCGGTGTGGCCCCTGCCAGATAGGCATCTGCAAATTCCTCGATCACCGCTTCGCGAAACGTGTTTTCATAATCCAGCACGTAATGCGGAAAGCCCATGGTTTCGGCCACGCGCCGCGCATCATGAATATCCCGCCCCGCGCAGCACGCGCCTTTTTTGGCCAGTGTCGCCCCGTGGTCATACAGCTGCAGCGTGACCCCCACCACATCATAGCCTTCATCCGCCAGCATCGCTGCCACAACGGAGGAATCCACGCCGCCCGACATGGCCACCACCACCCGCGTGTCACGCGGGGCCTTGGCAAAGCCAAGCGAATTCAGGGGCTGGTCCAGCATGATGGGATGTGTCCGGGATAAGGCGGTTTGCGCGATATATAGGAAAATGCGCCGCATCCTCAACCCCACGGTTCACCGCTGGTTAAGTGTGATCGCGGAATATGCCGGGAATGACCAAGGGGAAACCGATGTTCTTGAAAAAAGTTGATGGCCCACGGCAGGTAACATTGCCCGACGGGTCGGTACTGACACGCGCCGATCTGCCACCGCCCGAAACCCGCCGCTGGGTGGCCAGCCGTAAGGCCGTGGTGGTAAAGGCCGTGGCCTACGGACTGATTCCCGAAAAAGAAGCGCTGGAGCGTTACGATTTATCTGAGGAAGAGTTCGCACTTTGGCGGTCAGCCATCGAAACACACGGCCAAAACGCCCTGAAAGTGACAGCCATCCAAAAATATCGACAACTTTAGGTTGTTTTTTATTCCCGCCAAGGCAGAGTAACGCGTAGTTAACCATTCGGACCGCAGTGTTAACGAAGAACAGTCTGGCGCGGAGCACCCCATGCGAATCCTTCTTGTTGAAGACGACCCTACAACCTCGCGCAGCATCGAATTGATGCTGACGCATGCAAACCTGAATGTGTACTGCACCGATCTTGGTGAAGACGGCATTGATCTGGCAAAACTGTATGATTACGACCTGATCCTGCTGGACCTGAACCTACCGGACATGAGCGGGCATGAGGTGCTGCGTCAGTTGCGCATGGCCCGGATCGAAACGCCGATTCTGATTCTGTCGGGGTCGGATGACACGGATTCCAAGCTCAAGGGCTTTGGTTTTGGCGCGGATGATTATCTGACCAAACCGTTTCACCGCGAAGAACTGGTGGCGCGCATCCATGCGATAATCCGGCGGTCCAAAGGCCACAGCCAAAGCATTATCAAGACGGGCGAGGTGAATGTGAACCTTGATGCCAAGACGGTGGATGTGGCGGGCAAGACCGTGCATCTGACGGGCAAGGAATACCAGATGCTGGAACTGCTGTCGCTGCGCAAAGGCACGACGCTGACCAAAGAGATGTTCCTGAACCACCTTTATGGCGGCATGGATGAACCAGAACTGAAGATCATTGATGTGTTCATCTGCAAGCTGCGCAAAAAACTGGCCGAGGCGACGGAGGGGGCGAATTACATCGAAACCGTCTGGGGCCGGGGTTATGTGCTGCGCGATCCGGTGCCCGCCACGGCCCGCAGGCTGGCCAGCGCCTGACTCGGCCAGCGCCTGACTCCGCCAGCGCCCGACTATGGACGAAGGCTTGCCACCAAACTACACCTGTCCCAAACCGGGGCAGGGGGCGGCGATGGATGATGTGGTAAATCTGACAGAGGCGCAGGCGGCAACAGAACTTGCGCGCTTGGCTGATCTGCTTGCGGCTGCGAATGCTGCCTATCACACCGCCGATGCGCCCCGGATCACGGATGCCGACTATGATGTGCTCAAGCGCCGCAATGCCGCGATTGAGGCGCGCTTTCCGTCGCTGAAGCGCAGTGACAGCCCGTCAGACCGGGTTGGCGCGCCGGTGGTGGATGGCTTTGGCAAGGTTGCGCACGCGCGCCCCATGCTTAGCCTGGAAAACGCGTTTGATGATGCGGATGTAGCTGATTTTGACGACCGCGTGCGTAGTTTTCTGGGCCATGCCGAACCCTTGGCCTATACCGCAGAGCCAAAGATTGATGGCTTGTCCCTGTCCTTGCGCTATGTGCACGGACAACTGACACAGGCCGCCACGCGCGGTGATGGTGAGGTGGGCGAAAACGTCACCGAAAATGCCCGCACGATTGCCGATATTCCCCAAACGCTGACCGGTGCGCCTGATGTGCTGGAGGTAAGGGGCGAGGTGTATATGTCGCACGCCGATTTCGCCGCCCTGAACGCCCGGCAGGCCGCTGCTGGTGACAAGGTCTTTGCCAACCCGCGCAACGCCGCCGCTGGCAGCCTGCGCCAACTGGATGCAAACATCACCGCCGCACGCCCCCTGCGATTTTTTGCCTATGCCTGGGGTGAGGTGTCGGAACCCATGGCCACCTCGCAAAGGAACGCCATCAACCATCTGAATTCACTTGGCTTTCAGACCAATCTGCTGACTGCGCTGTGTGAAACCCCGGCTGATCTTTTGGCCCACTACCGCCTGATCGAATCCCAGCGTGCCACGCTTGGCTATGATATCGACGGCGTGGTGTACAAGGTGAATGACCTTGCCCTGCAGGCCCGCCTTGGCTTTCGCTCTACCACCCCCCGCTGGGCGATTGCGCATAAATTCCCCGCCGAACTGGCGTGGACGCGGCTTCTGGCCATCGACATTCAGGTTGGCCGCACTGGGGCCTTGTCGCCCGTGGCCCGGTTACAACCGGTTACCGTGGGTGGCGTCGTGGTCAGCAATGCCACGCTGCACAATGAAGATTACATCGCCGGGCGTGATTCCAAGGGCCAGCCGATCCGGCAGGGCCGTGATATTCGCGTGGGTGACTGGGTGCAGGTTTTTCGCGCAGGCGACGTGATCCCGAAAATCGCCGATGTTGATCTGGCACAGCGCCCGGCGGGTGCCGTCCCCTACCAGATGCCCGACCACTGCCCCGACTGCGCCAGCGCGGCATCCCGCGAAGATGGCGATGCCGTGCGCCGCTGCACGGGTGGGCTGATCTGCCCGGCCCAAGGCATGGAACGCCTGAAACATTTCGTCAGCCGCGCCGCCTTTGATATCGAAGGCTTGGGCGCGAAACAGGTGGAGATGTTCTACAATGATCCGCTGTTGCCGGTAAAAACCCCGGCTGATATTTTTACCCTTGCCTCAAGAGACGCCGCCAACCCCCTGCAAAAGCTGAAAAATCGTGATGGCTTTGGTGATACCTCTACCGCCAAGCTGTTCGCTGCCATTCAGGCCAAACGCACCATCCCGCTGGACCGCGTGATCTTTGCCCTCGGGCTACGCCATGTGGGTGAAAACTCTGCCAGCCTGCTGTCGCGCCACTATGGCAATTGGCCCGCGTTCGAACAGGCCGTTACCTCCGATACCGCACTGGCCGATCTGACGGCCATTGACGGCGTGGGTAAAACGCTGGCCCACAGCGTGATTGCCACCTTTGCCAACCCCGCCGAACGCGCCGCGATTGATGCGCTGATCGCCCATCTGACCATCACCCCCATCGCCGCTGCCACCACTGACAGCCCGGTTGCGGGCAAAACCGTGGTCTTTACCGGCACGCTGGAACGCATGACACGGGCCGAGGCCAAGGCGCAGGCTGAACGGTTGGGGGCCAAAGTGGCAGGGTCGGTCAGTGCCAAGACCGATATCTTGATTGCCGGGCCGGGTGCGGGGTCCAAGGCCAAGGATGCGGCCAAGCTGGGCATCCTGACCATTGACGAAGACGCCTGGCTGGCCATGACCCGCGCATGAGCCGCCCGGAAATCCTGTTCCCGCTGTATGCGGACCTTGAAACGCTGCCCGGCGTCGGCCCCAAGGCCGCCAAGGCGTTTGAGGCGCTGGCCATCACGCGCCCCAAAGACCTGCTGTTCCTGCTGCCCCACAGCGGCATTGACCGCAGCCGCAAAACCTCGGTCCGCGATATCACGCCGCCTTGTGTGGTGACGGTTGAGGTGGACATCGGCAGCCATTTTCCGCCGCGTGGCAAAGGCCCCTACCGCGTGATGGTGCGCGACGCGGCGTTGGAGTTTCAAGTGGTGTTTTTCCATGCGCGGGCGGAATACCTTGCCACGCTGTTGCCCACCGGCCAGCGTCGCCTGATCTCGGGCCGGGTTGAACTGTTTGATGGCATCGCCCAAATGGCCCATCCCGACCATGTTCTGCGCCCGGAAGAACATGCTGATCTGCCAGCGTTCGAACCGGTTTACCCGCTGACGGCGGGCCTGACGCAAAAGATCATCGCCAAGGCCGCAAGCGCCACACTGACCCGCGCGCCCGATTTGCCCGAATGGATTGATGGCCCGCTTCTGGCGCGTGAAGGCTGGCCCACATGGACCGCCGCCCTGCACGCCGCCCATGCGCCCACATCCAACGCTGATTTTGCCCCCACGGCCCCGGCCCGCGCGCGCCTTGCCTATGATGAGCTGTTCGCCCATCAGCTGACCCTTGGCCTTGCGCGTGCAACCCAACGCCGGGGCAAGGGCCGCGCGTCACATGGCACCAAAGCTTTGCAGGATAAGGTCATGCAATCGCTGCCTTATCAGCCAACCATGGCCCAGACCCGCGCCATTGCCGAAATCAACGCTGATCTCGCCTCAGCCGTCCGGATGAACCGCCTGCTGCAAGGCGATGTGGGGTCTGGCAAGACGCTTGTTGCCTTCATGGCCCTGCTTACGGTCGTGGAATCCGGCGGGCAGGGCGTGCTGATGGCCCCGACTGAAATCCTTGCCCGCCAGCATCACGAAGGCCTGTCGCCCCTTGCCGCCGCCGCGGGCATCCGGCTGGATATTCTGACCGGCCGTGACAAGGGCGCTGACCGCGCGGCCAAACTGGCCGCCCTTGCTGACGGCAGCCTGCACATTCTGGTGGGCACCCATGCCGTGTTTCAAAAGGACGTGGCGTTTCACGATCTGCGCCTTGCGGTGATTGATGAACAGCACCGCTTTGGCGTGGCGCAACGGATGGAACTGGGTGCCAAGGGGCAGGCGGCGGATGTGCTGGTGATGACGGCCACGCCTATTCCGCGCAGCCTTGCGCTTGCCAGCTATGGCGACATGGATGTGTCGGTGCTGGATGAAAAACCCGCTGGCCGCCAGCCCATCCGCACCGCCCTGATCCCCACCGCCCGCATGGATGAAGTGGTGGCGCGCCTTACCACCGCCGTGGCCGAAGGGCGTCAGGCCTATTGGGTGTGCCCCTTGGTCGAAGACAGCGAGGTGCTGGATTACGCAAGTGCGGAGGCGCGGTTTCAACATTTGCGCGCGGCACTTGGCGAAGGGGTAGTGGGCATGGTGCACGGTCAGATGCCCATCCCCGACAAAGACGCCGCCATGGCTGCCTTTGTGGCGGGCCGGACCCGCGTTCTGGTGGCCACCACGGTAATCGAGGTGGGCGTGAACGTGCCAAATGCATCGGTCATGGTGATTGAACGCGCCGAAACCTTTGGTTTGTCCCAGTTGCACCAGTTGCGCGGCAGGGTCGGGCGGGGCGCTGCGGCCTCAACCTGTCTGATGCTGTATCAGGCGCCGCTGTCGGATGCGGGTGAACGGCGGCTGAAGGTGCTGCGCGATACCGAAGATGGCTTCAGGATCAGCGAAGAAGACATGGTCATGCGCGGTGCGGGCGATCTGATCGGCACGGCCCAATCCGGTCTGCCGCGCTTTCGCATTGCCGATCTGGAACGCCAGTCCGCGCTGATGGCCGTGGCCCAGTCTGACGCGCGCGCTTTGCTGGCCACCGATCCCAGCCTTGACTCCCCCCGTGGCCGCGCCGCCCGCACGCTACTGTGGCTGTTGGATCAGGACCGCGCCATCAGATTGCTGAATGTCGGATAACCCATTGGAATGATGTGAAGATTTCCTGCGCTTCCGGGCGTAGGATGGGCAATTTGCCCATCTAACCCCTGTAAAATCATGATTTGTTCACAAGTGTTCTTATAAAGTTCTTTACAGAACGTTTCCAGTATGAGAACAAAGCGTTAACAAAACAGGAGATGACGATGCTGAATGACATCAAGACCATCCTTACCAATTCCCGCGCCACGCTGATCGAAGACAGTGTTGGCCTGATCGCGCTGTTCACCATGCTGCTGGTCGGTCTGAACCTGTCAGGCGTTGCCTGACCCCACGACATTGCCTGCGATCTGCGCCAAGGGTGCGGCATCTGTCCCCAAGTTGATGCCACGGGTTGCCCGACCCGACACCCCACCAGATACGCCACTTGCCGCCGCCATCCACCCGGATGTGCGGCGGTTTTTTTATGCCGTGGCAGCCTGTTCAGCGGCCACCATCGCGTCAACCGTCGCCTCAATCGCCAGCATGATGGATGCATGGCGGTTCTTGTATTCCCGCGCCGGGATCAGCACGCCGTAGCCGCCAAACGGTGCCGCTGGTGCTTCACCCGCGCCCTTCAGCATGGCGCGCAGCGCATCGCGTGCGCCCTCCACCTCGGCCCTGCTGCGCCCTACGGCCACAGCCCCCAGCACTGATGCCGCTGCCTGACCCAGGGCGCAGGCCTTTACATCCTGCGCAAAGGCCGCAATCCGCCCACCCTCCAGCACCACATCCACCGTTACGCTGGACCCGCACAGCGGTGATCGCCGCTTGGCCGTGCCCTGCGGTGCCACCAACCGCCCCACATGCGCAATATCAGCCGCAAGCGCCAGAATGCGCCCGGAATAAAGCTGGATCAGATCACTGTCGGCCATGACATTCCCCTTTGCAGTCTTTAGATAACCCAACACGCGCGCTTTTCAAAGGACGGCCCCATGCGATTTGACGCATCCACCCTGACCTATGATGCCAATAGCCTGATCCCGGTTATCGCGCAGGACCATGTCAGCGGTGATATCCTGATGTTTGCATGGATGAACGCCGCTGCCGTTGACCGTACGCTCGACACTGGCAATGTCACCTATTGGTCACGCTCGCGCAGCGCCTTTTGGATCAAGGGTGAAACCTCGGGGCATGTGCAAAAGCTGGTTGAAATGCGCATTGATTGCGACCGGGACTGTCTTTTGGTGCTGGTCAATCAGACCGGACCTGCCTGCCATACCAACCGGCCCAACTGCTTTTTTACCGCCATCCGGGGCGGGGCAGAGGTGATTTTGACCGATCCGCTATAGCCGCGCCAACCGTTCGGTCAGCAGCGCATAAAACCCGTCGGCATCCACCCCACCCATGAACATCGCGTTCTTCGGGCGGTTGGTGACGCCCCACCAATCGGCCACCGTCATGCCAAGCGTCAGGTCCGACGTGGTTTCA
>JAYUZO010000004.1:0-5546 GCA_043751715.1 Rhodobacterales bacterium
GATTGGTATGCCGTGGTCACCACCGACAACCGCATTCTGATCTTTGACCGCCTGACCGGCCGTTTGCGCCAAGAGGTTGCGATTGCGCCGTAACCGGCCCTGGCGGAAAATCTTGCGCCCGATCCGTTTTTCCCCTTGCGGCCTTGGCCGTGGTTTTATACATCCCCGCCATCCAGACGGTGCGGGCGTAGCTCAGGGGTAGAGCATAACCTTGCCAAGGTTAGGGTCGGGCGTTCGAATCGCCTCGCCCGCTCCAACTGGACAGAACGGCAAAACGGGCATCCTTTACGGGTGCCCGTTTGCGTTAGCGCGCGCCTTATCACCTTTGCGATCACTGCCCGCACCACGCAAGCCGCGTTTCACGATCAGGTGACAGACCTGCCCCCCAGTTGCGAATTATTCGCAATCTGATTGACTTTGCGAACGGTTCTCATATCTTCATGGCCAAGGAGAACTCCATGCTGGACCGCCGCGCCCTGATTGCCATGATGTTGACCGCCCCGGTGATGCCGATGGCGGCGCATGCATCCACGCCGGCCCTTGTCGCCACCACCGGCATGGTGGCCGATCTGGCCCGCCGGATCAGCGGTGCGCCGGTGCAGGCGATCTTTGGCCCCGGCATTGATCCACATGGCCACCGGCCGACCCGGTCTGATATTCTGGCGTTGTCGCGGGGCGACGTGGTGTTTTATTCCGGCCTGCATCTTGAGGCGCAACTTCTGGACCTGCTGGCCGACATGGCCACGCAAGGCCGCGTTGTGGCGGTGGGTGATGGGGTGGACCCGGCCCTGCTGCTGACCGATCCCGCCTTCAACGGCTTTCCCGACCCGCATGTCTGGATGGACCCGATGCTGTGGGGCAAGGCCGCGCAAATTGTGGCAGACACGCTGGCCGATATGGCCTTTCCCGCTGATATTGCCGCCAATACCACGGCCCTGCTGGCTGATCTGGCGGCACTGGATGCCTATGCGCGCGCCGCCATAGCGTCCATCCCCACAACCGCCCGCGTGCTGATTACCGCGCATGATGCGTTCAACTACATGGGCCGCGCCTATGGGCTGGAGGTGCAGGGCATTCAGGGCATTTCCACCGAGTCAGAGGCGGGCGTGGCGCGTATCCGCGAACTGGTTGATCTGATCGTAGCGCGCGGGGTGCCTGCGGTGTTTGTTGAAAGCTCGGTGTCAGACCGGTCGGTGCGCGCACTGATCGAAGGGGCGCGCGATGCGGGCCATGTGGTGACCATTGGGGGTGAGCTGTATTCCGACGCGATGGGACCCGAGGGCAGCTATGAAGGCAGCTATGTTGGGATGATTGATCACAACGTCACCACGATTGCGCGCGCATTGGGCGGCACGGTGCCGGTGGCGGGCATGGCGGGCAGGTTGGGGACCGCGTGATGGTGGACCCGACGCCGTTTCCGGGCAGCGATGCCGCGATGGTTTTGCGCGGGCTGACCGTGGCCTATGCCGAAGGCCGCGTGCTGGAAGGCGCGGATGCGCGCTTTGTCGAAGGGGCGATGACGGCAATTGTCGGCCCCAACGGCGCCGGCAAATCCACCCTGCTGAAGGCCAGCCTTGATCTGATACCGCGCAGTGCCGGCGACGTGACAGTGTTCGGCGCACCTTTTGCCAACATGCGCCACCGGGTGGCCTATGTGCCGCAACGCGCAGCGGTGGATTGGGATTTTCCGGCGCGCGCGATTGATGTGGTCCTGATGGGGCTGTACCGCGAAACTGGCGCGCTTGGCCGCCTGACCCTGCCCTTGCGCCGCCGGGCCGCAGAATCCTTGGCGCGTGTGGGCATGACTGATTTTGCCAAACGCCAGATCGGCGCGCTGTCGGGCGGGCAGCAGCAACGGGTGTTTCTGGCGCGTGCCCTGGCACAAGGGGCGGATCTGTACCTGCTGGACGAACCCTTTGCCGGGGTGGACGCGGCCACCGAAGCCGCGATTGTAGAGGTGCTGCATGCCCTGCGCCGTGATGGCAAAACCATTGTCGCCGTGCACCACGATCTGGCCACCGTGCCTGCGTATTTCGACCGCGTGCTGATGCTGAACCGCCGTGTCGTGGCCGAAGGGCCGGTCGCATCGGCCTTTACCACAGATACACTGGCCGCCACCTATGGCACCGCCCTGCTGCAGCGGATTCCGGCCTGATCAATGTGGCAAGCACTGACCCTGCAGGCGGGATATAACGCGGCACTGGTCAGCCTCGGCGCAGCCATGCTGGGCCTTGCGGCAGGTGCGGTGGGCGCGTTTTTGTATCTGCGCCGCCGCGCATTGGTGTCTGACGCCATGGCGCATGCCACGCTGCCGGGCATTGGTCTGGCCTTTCTGGTCATGGCGGCACTGGGCGGTTCGGGGCGGTTTTTGCCGGGGCTGATGCTGGGGGCCGCGCTGACGGCGGGCCTTGGCCTGCTGTGCGTGCAGGCCATCAGCGCGCGGTTGGCCGAAGATGCGGCGATCGGCGTGGTGCTGTCGACGTTTTATGGCGCAGGGATCGTGATCCTGACGGTGGTCCAGTCAGCAGGCTTGGGGCGGCCAGCCGGGCTTGAAGGAGTGCTGTTGGGGCAGGCATCGGCGATGCTGGCCAGCGATGTGATGGTGATTGCAGGTGGTGCTGTGGTGATACTGGCGGCCCTGTGGGCGCTGCGGCGGCCCTTTGCCATGGTTGCATTTGATGCGGGCCATGCCACCGGGCTGGGCCTGCCCGTGCGTGCGCTGGACGCGGCCCTGCTGGCGCTGACGCTGGGTGTGGTGCTGATCGGGCTGCATGTGGTGGGGCTGATCCTGATCGTCGCCCTGCTGATCACGCCAGCCGCCACCGGGCGGTTATGGTCAAACCGGGTGGGTGTCGTGGCGCTGATTGCCGCAGGTGTGGGGGCCGTGGCGGGCTATACCGGCGCTGCACTTTCTGCCGCCGCACCTGATCTGCCGACGGGGGCGGTGGCTGTGCTGGTGGCCTTTGCGGCCTTTGCCATATCGGTGATCCTTGCCCCGCGCGGTGTGCTGGCGCGCTGGCGGTTGCGGGGGCGGTTACAGGGGCGTTTCAGGGGGGCGGGCGGTTGATGGGCGCGGAATTTGTGTCCCTGTCACTGGTGCCGATGCTGGTGGCAACACTCGCCGCCCTTGCCTGCGCATTGCCCGGCAATTTCCTGTTGTTGCGCCGCCAAAGCCTGCTGGGTGATGCGATCAGCCATGTGGTCTTGCCCGGCATTGTGGTGGCGTTCCTGCTGACCGGCGTCACATCAACCCCCGCCATGCTGGCTGGCGCTTTGGCCGCAGCAGCGCTTTCGGTGCTGCTGATCGAAGGGTTGCGGCGCGGAGTCGGCGTGGAACCGGGGGCTGCCATGGGCATCGTGTTCACCACGATGTTTGCCGGTGGCGTTGTGCTTTTGGAACAATCGGGGGCCGCAGGCGTGCATCTGGATGTTGAACACGCGCTGTACGGCAATCTGGAAAGCCTGATCTGGCTGCGCGCCGATGGCTGGGCATCGCTCAGCGACCCCGCCGCCCTTGCCACCCTGCCGGAAGAACTGCCGCGCATGGCATTGGTCGCACTGATCGTGGCCGTCACCATAGCACTGATCTGGCGGCCCCTGACATTGGCCAGCTTTGACGAAGGCTTTGCCCGCAGCATCGGCCTGCCCGTGCGCATGATCTCGGCCGGGCTGGTGGCACTTGCCGCCCTTGCCGCAGTGGCTGCGTTTTCGGCTGTCGGGTCCATTCTGGTGATATCCATGCTGGTCTGCCCCCCCGCCGCCGCACGCCTGCTGACCACATCTGTTGGCGCACAGGTGGGGCTAAGCCTGATCCTTGCCGCCCTGTCTGCCGTGCTTGGCTATGTCATTGCAGGCTATGGCCCGCTGTGGATTGGCCTGCCTGCATCCGTCTCTGCCGCCGGGATGATCGCCGTGGTGGCAGGCGTCATCCTTGCCTGCGCCATGCTGATAACGCGCCCCCCGACTGCGCGGAAAACCTGACAGGACGGGTGGGCGGGCTGCATCTGCCCTTGCCCCACAGGTTGGTTGTTTGTGCCTTTGGTGTTCATGCCGGCAGCAAAACACAAGGTGATTGCACCCTATTGGCTTTGTCAGCACCGCCCGGCCAACGCGTCACGCCCGGTCACCGCGCATGCCATGCTGGCCCGGCTGCCAGTGCGCCTATCCGGCAAGCCACGCGGCGGCCGACCAGCAGTGAGGCAGGCGGCACCGCCCCCCGGCCACCGGACAGCCCCACCCACCTGACGATTGCGGGTGCGGACCCGTGCCCCCCTGACAAAGGCCCGAATAACCCCTTGGCGCAGCGGAATTTGCGGCTTATGACGCGGGGGCAAACCAATCAGGTGCCCCATGCGCAATGCCACGATCAGCCGCAAGACCAATGAAACCGACATCTTTGTCAGCGTCGATCTGGACGGCGTTGGCGCGCATCTGAACAAGACGGGCATAGGGTTCTTTGACCACATGCTGGATCAGCTGGCCCGCCACGCATTGCTGAATCTGGACGTGCGCGCCACCGGCGATCTGCACATTGATGATCACCACACGGTGGAGGATGTGGGCATTGCCATCGGGCAGGCCCTAATGCGCGCCCTTGGCGACAAGCGCGGCATAAGGCGTTACGGCGAATGCGCCTTGCCGATGGATGATGCGCAGGTGCGGTGTGCGCTTGATCTTTCGGGGCGGCCCTACCTTGTGTGGAATGTCACCTTTCCCACGGCCAAAATCGGCACGTTTGATACCGAGCTTGTGCGCGAATTCTTTCAGGCCATGGCCACGCATGGCGGCATCACCCTGCATGTGGACATGGTCCACGGCATCAACAGCCACCACATCGCCGAGGCCTGCTTCAAGGCAGTCGCGCGTGCGCTACGCTTGGCGGTTGAGGCTGATCCGCGGTCAGACGCCATTCCCTCAACCAAGGGCAGCCTGTGACCCTGACCGTTCTGGTTGATTACGACAGCGGCAACCTGCACTCCGCCGCCAAGGCCTTTGCCCGCATGGCCGCCGAGGTGGGCGCAGGCGATGTGCTGGTGTCGCGCCGCCCCGAAGATGTGGCCCGCGCCGACCGGATCGTGCTGCCGGGGGATGGGGCCTTTCCGGCCTGCCGCGCCGCACTGGGTGCGCAAGGCGGGCTGTTTGAGGCGATTGAACAGGCGGTGACTGTGGGGGGGCGGCCGTTTCTGGGCATTTGTGTCGGCATGCAGATGATGGCGACTTGGGGGCGCGAATACACTGATACGCGCGGTTTTGGCTGGATCGGCGGCGATGTCGTGCGGATTGCCCCTGCGGACCCGGCGCTGAAGGTGCCGCATATGGGCTGGAATGATCTGGTGATTGATCATCCCCACCCGGTGCTGGCAGGCCTTGCCACCGGGGATCATGCCTATTTCGTGCATTCGTTTCACATGCAGGTCGCCGACCCCGCCCAGCGGCTGGCGCATTGCGATTACGCCGGTGACATCACCGCCATCATCGGGCGCGACAATTTGGTGGGCACCCAGTTCCACCCGGAAAAATCACAGGCCACCGGTCTGCGCCTTATT
>JAYUZO010000005.1:0-15119 GCA_043751715.1 Rhodobacterales bacterium
CACCATGGCCGAGATTGACCGCCTGCTTGCCATTCTGCCCACGGCGGCCACAGCGGCGGTCAGCTGGCGCGATTATGGCGAGGTGATCTTGTGTGACACGCATGAAGAAATGCTGCTGGTCGCCAATGACATTGCATCTGAGCATGTGCAGGTCATGACAGACCGGGATGATTGGTATCTTGAACACATGCACAGCTATGGCGCGCTGTTTCTGGGCCCCCGCACCAATGTCGCCAATGGCGACAAGGTGATCGGCACCAACCACACGCTGCCCACACGCAAGGCCGGGCGCTATACCGGTGGTCTGTGGGTGGGCAAATTCCTGAAAACCCACAGCTATCAGCGCATCACCACCGATGCCGCCGCCGCCATGGTGGGCGCATACGGATCACGCCTGTGCATGCTGGAAGGCTTTGTCGGCCATGCCGAACAATGCAACATCCGCGTGCGCCGCTATGGCGGGCGCAACGTCGCCTACGGCACGGCGGCAGAGTGATGTCAGACGCGGCGGATAACATCACCATAGGCCGGAAGGCGGCGGTCCGACGTGACAAGGATGATGCCCTCTACGATTGCCTGCGCGATCAGGATCCGGTCAAAAGGATCTTGATGGTGCGGCGGCAGCTGGCCAACAGGCAAGGTGTGTTCGGCCAGCAACGGCAGTTCCTCAAAAGGACCACGCCGCAGATGGTGCAGGACGGTTATCGGTTCGGCAAGGAAATCAGCCCGCTGCAAAGCCTGCTTGATCGCAATCTCCCAGATGGTGACAACGCTCCAGACAAGGGTATTGCCGCTGTCCGCAAACATTGCCCGCGCCCGCGGCGACAGACGGGGCGAATCCTCTACAAACCAAAGCCACAAGTGTGTGTCGAGCAGCAGTCTCACTTCAGCCCGAACATCTCGGCAATGTCCTCATCGGCAAAACTGTCGAAATCGTCGGGTATCCGGACCTGTCCTTTCAGGCCACCAAGCCATTCTTCCCGCGTCAGCTTTGGCTGCGGCTCGATCGCCTCAACCCGCACCATCGGCTTGCCTGCCTTGGCGATGATGAAACTTTCGCCCCGCGCCGCCGCTTCAACCAGCCGCGACAGGTGGGTTTTCGCCTCATGGATGTTGACGGACTTCATGGGTTTCCTCCATAAACTTAGTTTATTGAACTTAGTTTACCGGTCCCCATAATGCAACTCCCCCGTACCCCCAGCTTTCGCCTTGATCAGCGCCGCGCCATTGTTGCCGGTGCCACATCCGGCATCGGCCTTGGTGCCGCCGTGGCCCTTGGCGAACAGGGCGCGCATGTCACGCTGGTGGCCCGCACCCCCGCCGCCCTGCACGATACCGCCACCGCCATGCGCGCCGCAGGCTTTGACGTGGCCACCCTGCCGCTTGATATCACCGATCTGGATGCCACAGCCGCCGCCATCAGCCACCATGGCCCCTTTGATATCCTTGTGAATTCCGCAGGCCTGGCCCGGCACAGCCCCGCCACAGCCACCACGCCCACCGATTATGACGCCGTCACCGCCCTGAACGTCCGCGCCGCCTATTTTCTGGCCACCGCCGTAGCCCGTGGCCTGATCGCCGCCCAAAAGCCCGGCGCGATCATCACCATTTCCAGCCAGATGGGCCATGTCGGCGGCATTGACCGCGCGGTTTACTGCGCCACCAAACACGCCGTTGAAGGCATGACCAAAGCCATGGCCATTGAATGGGGCCCGCACCGCATTCGCGTCAACACCCTGTGCCCCACCTTCATCCGTACCCCGTTGGCTGAAAAAACCCTGCAAAACCCTGAAAGGCTGGCGTGGATCATGTCCAAAATCAAACTTGGCCGCGTAGGTGAGGTGTCCGATATCATGGGTCCTGTTGCCTTTCTGGCCAGTGACGCCGCCGCCCTGATCACCGGAACAGCATTGATGGTCGACGGGGGTTGGACAGCAGACTGATGGCAAACGACAAAATCACCTCTATTCAGGTTGCCAAACGTGCAGGCGTCAGCCAATCAGCCGTCAGCCGCGTGTTTACCCCCGGCGCATCCGCATCAGAATCCACCACCCGCAAGGTGCGTCAGGCGGCGCAAGAGTTGGGCTACCGCCCCAACGTGCTGGCCCGCAGCCTGATCACCGGGCGCACCCGCATCATTGGCGTGGTCGTGGCCTATCTGGAAAATCAGTTCTATCCCGTTGTCCTTGAACTGCTGTCGCGCGCCTTGCAGGCCAAGGGTTATCACGTTCTGGTTTTTATGGCCGAAAACGCCACTGAAAAGGTGGCGCAAGTGATGGAAGAACTGCTTGATTATCAGGTGGATGGCATCATTACCGCAAGCGTCGCCATCACCAATGATCTGACCGCCCGTTGCACCGCTGTCGGCATTCCCGTTGTCATGTTCAACCGTGGCCAGGATGACCCCCGCCTGTCCGAGGTGACATCCGACAATATCGCAGGGGCCCGCCGCGCGACCGAACATCTGATCGCCACGGGCCACACCCGCATCGCCCATGTCATGGGCTGGCAGGGTGCCTCTACCGGGCGTGACCGTGCCGCAGGCTTTACCCTTGCCATGCAGGCCGCAAACCTTGTGCCGGTTGCGATGATTGACGGCATGTATTCCCGCGAAACCGCCGCCGCCGTCACCCGCGATATGTTCAACGGCCCCACCCGCCCCGACGCCATCTTTGTTGGCAATGATCACATGGCTTTTGCCGTGATGGATACGCTGCGCTTTGACCTTGGCCTGCGCGTGCCCGAAGATGTGTCTGTCATCGGCTATGATGATGTGCCGCTGGCCGCATGGCCCGCCTACAACCTGACCACCATCCGCCAACCTGTGAACCGCATGGTCGATGCCACCGTTGATGCCCTGCTTACCCAGATTGACGCCCCCGCCACGCCCCCGCGCAAACTGCGCATTGATGGCCCCCTTGTCATCCGCACATCCACCCGCAAACCCGAGTGATCCATGCAAGGCTTTGACCCAAAGTTCCATGATTTTCCTGATTACATCATCAGGATCACCAAAGAAATCTGGGAAGATCGCGGCATATCCAGCCTGCACCATTATTACAGTCCGGGTATCATCGTGCGGTCGCCTGCATCCGTGGTGGCGGGCAACGACCGTGTCATTGCCGCCACCATGGCCACGCTGGCTGAATTTCCCGACCGCAAGCTGCTGGGTCAGGATGTGATCTGGTCCGGCACGCCCGAGGCTGGCATGCTGTCATCCCACCGCCTGATATCGACCGCCACACATCTGGGCGATGGCGCCTACGGTGCGGCAACGGGCAAGACACTGACCTATCAGATCATCGCCGACTGCCACGCCATTGCCAACCAGATCAATGATGAATGGCTGATCCGCGATCAGGGTGCCATCGTGCGGCAATTGGGCTGGGATCCGCAGGCCTTTGCGCGCGATCAGATCACGCGTGAGGGCGGCCCTGATGCCTGCACCCTACCCCTGACCCCCGCCACCGATATGCCCGGCCCCTATACCGGCCGCGGCAATGACAATGCATGGGGCCACACCCACGCGGACATCCTGCACCGCATCATGGCCGCCGATTTTACCGTGATCCCGCACAGCTATGACCGCGCCTGCGAACTGCACTTTCCGGGCGGCCTGACCCAGCATGGCCACGCCGCCGCTGACGGTTTCTGGCTGTCCTTGCGCGCCGCGTTCCCCGATGCCAGCTTTACCATCCACCACCAGATCGGCCGCGATGATCCGTTGATGCCGCCCCGCAGCGCCATCCGCTGGTCCCTGCACGGCACCCATTCCGGCTGGGGCGCGTTCGGTGCCCCTTCAGGCGCGCAGGTCTATGTCCTTGGCATTTCGCACGCCGAACACGGCCCGTGGGGGTTGCGTCGCGACTACACGCTGTTTGATGAAACCGCCGTCTGGAAACAAATCCTTTTGCACACAGGTGCCCTATGACCGTGACCTACACCGTTGCCGATATGGAATTGCGCATCGTGCGCTATGGTGATTTGCGCCCCTGCAAGACCGCCTTCATTGATGCCCACACCCCCGGCTCTGACCAAAAGGAAAACTTCACCATCATCGGCGGCGGCGTGTCCGAGGCTGCCGATCAGCATGTCCATATCGTGGATACCCCCGGCTTCAACATCGGTGCCGCAGGCCAGCCCCCCAAATGCCGCAACAGCCTGCACAGCCACCGCACGGCAGAGGTGTTCTTTGTGCTGAAGGGCCGCTGGCGGTTTTTCTGGGGCCGCTGGGGCACCGCAGGCGAGGTGGTGCTGCAGGAAGGCGATATCATCAACATCCCCACCGGCATTTTCCGCGCCTTTGAAAACATCGGCACCGACTACGGCATGATCATGGCCGTGCTTGGCGGTGATGATGCCGGTGGCGGCGTGATCTGGGCCCCGCAAGTGATTACCGATGCACAGAATTACGGCCTGGTCCTCGGCGAAAACGGCAAGCTGTATGATACCAAAAAGGGCCATGCCCTGCCCGCAGGCATAGGCCCCATGCCCCTGCTGACCGACGCGCAACTGACCGCCTACCCCGAACCCACCGCAGCGCAGGTCGTGCCCAACCATGTCGCGCGCTATCATGACATGATGGCCATGGCCGACCGCAAGCCTGCTTTGGTCATCGGTAAGGCCGGCATGCTGCGTGACAAGCCCGGCTTCGAGGTGCGCTTTGTCACCCGCGGGTCGGCCAGTGCCGATCTTTCCAGCCATGACCGCGCATCCGTCCTGATGCCGATGCGCGGCCATTGGCGGCTGATCTGGCCAGATGGCACAGCCACCCTCAACCCCGGTGATACCTGCCTTGTGCCCGCAGGCCTGCCCCACGCCGCCGTACCCTCCATGTCGGGTGAGGCCAGCCTGTTTCATGTGCTGGGCACCCCTGACACCCCCGGCCCCACCTGGCAGCCCCACCCGTAGGATGGGCAATCCTGCCCATCCCCCCCACATCACGGTGCCCCATGTCCCTTCTTGCCACCCATGTCGGCTCGCTGCCCCGGTCCCAATCAGTTGTTGATTTTCTGTTCGCCCGCGAACGCGGTGAACCCTATGACCAGTCCGCCTTTGATACCTGCATGGCCGACCATGTGGCCATGCTTGTCAAACGGCAGGTTCAGGCCGGCGTTGATATCGTCAGTGATGGTGAAACCTCCAAGATCAGCTACGCCACCTATGTCAAAGACCGCTACACCGGCTTTTCCGGTGACAGCCCCCGTAACGCCCCCGCCGACCTTAAACTGTTCCCCACCTATCTTGACCGGCTTGCCAAACAGGGCGGCACGCCCAAATATGCCCGGCCCCTGTGCACCGGTGATGTGCGCGCCACCGGTCAGGGCGAATTGCAAAAAGATATCAATGCCCTGCAGGCCGCAATGCAAGCGAATGGCGTCAGGCGTGGCTTTATGAACGCCGCCTCGCCCGGCGTGATTGCGCTGTTTTTGCAGAACGCCCATTACCCCACGCGCGACGCCTATCTTGCCGCCCTCGCCGATGCCATGCGCGATGAATACCGCACCATCGTGGATGCCGGGTTGGACCTGCAGCTTGATTGCCCCGATCTTGCCCTGTCGCGCCACATGCTGTTCACCCACCTGACCGATGATGAATTCCTGCGCATCGCCGCCACCCACATTGAGGCGCTGAACCATGCCCTGTCAGGCATTGATCCCGCCCGCGTGCGCATCCACATCTGCTGGGGCAATTATGAAGGCCCGCATGTCTGCGATATCGGCATGGCAGCGGTGTTTCCCATCCTGATGCAGGCGCGCGCGCGCTATGTGCTGTTTGAAACCGCCAACCCCCGCCACGGCCATGAATGGACCGTGTTCCGTGACCGTGCGCATGACATCCCCGATGACAAGATCCTTGTCCCCGGCGTCGTCGATACCACCACCAATTTCGTCGAACACCCCGATCTGGTCGCCCAACGCCTTGACCGGTTCACAGCGATTGTGGGCCGTGACCGGGTGATCGCAGGCAGTGACTGCGGCTTTGGCACCTTTGCGGGCTTTGGTGCGGTGGATCCCGAAATCGCCTGGGCCAAGCTTGCCACGCTAAAGGAAGGCGCGCGCAGGGCGACATGACACCGTTGGTCCTGCTGCCCGGCATGATGTGTGATGCCCGGATGTTTTCACCGCAAATCGCAATGCTTTCAGCGCATTACACGCTGATCTTGCCACCGCTTGGCGGGGCTGACAGCATGGCTGGCCTTGCTGCGCAAATCCTGTCGCACGCCCCACCGCGCTTTGCGCTTACGGGTCTCAGCATGGGGGGCATTGTGGCCATGAACATCCTGTCCCAAGCCCCAGACCGCGTTACAAAAATCGCGCTGATGGATACCAATCCGCTGGCCGAACCGCCTGATGTGCAGGCCCGCCGTGCGCCCCAAATTGCCCGCGTGCTGGCCGGTGGTCTGGATGCTGTCATGCGCGATGAGATGAAGCCCCTGTACCTGCACAGCACACCGCACCGCGCCGAAATCCTTGATCTGTGCATGGCTATGGCGCGCGGCCTTGGCCCCGATGCCTTTGCCCGCCAATCCCGTGCCCTTGCCAGCCGCACCGATCAGACCGCCACCCTGCGCGCCTTCACCGGCCCCGCACTGGTGCTGATGGGCGAACATGACATTCCCTGTCCCCGGTCACGGCATGATCTGATGCACGCCCTGATGCCGCAATCGCGCCTTGCCATCATTGCAGACGCAGGCCACCTGCCCACCCTTGAACAACCCCGTGCAACCACAGCGGAACTGCATCGCTGGTTAGAGGAAGAATGAACCCCACCCTGTTGAAATTGCTGCAAACTGTTGATACCCCCACCGTCTGCAATGCCATTGAGGTGGCGCAGTCGCGGCGCGGGTTCAACGCCTTTACCCGTGGCACCATGCTGGCCTCTGACCCCCGCCCCATGGTGGGCTATGCCGTCACCGCCCAGATTGCAGCCCTTGCCCCCCCAACGGAAGACGCCGCCACCATCCGCGCCCGCCGCATGGCATACTACCGCGCCATGGCCACCGGCCCGCAGCCATCCATCGCCGTGGTGCAGGACCTTGATCACCCCCATTGCATCGGTGCCTATTGGGGTGAGGTGAACACCACCATCCACAAGGGGTTTGGCATGGCCGGTGCGCTGACCAATGGCGTGATGCGCGATCTGGGCGATCTGGCCGCTGATTTCCCGGTGGTTGCGGGCAGCATCGGCCCCAGCCACGGCTTTGTGCATGTGCGCACGGTCAACCAGCCCGTCACCATCCACGGCCTGACCATTGCGCCCGGCGATCTGGTCCATGCAGACCGGCACGGCGCCGTGGTTATTCCGCCCGATATCATCGCCCATCTTGGCGCCGCCATTCAGAAAATGCAGGCCACCGAACAGCTGATCCTTGCCCTTGCCCGCGCGCCCGGTTTTGACTTTGCCGCATTCGAATCCGCCTGGGCCGCGTTCGAGGCTGCCCGCACATGACAGACCCCACGCGCCTTTCTGTGGCCAAAGCTGGGGCTGCGTTTCGCGCAGGTACGCTGACGGCAGTGGCATTGGCACAGGCGCAGCTGGACCGGATTGCTGCGCTGAACCCCACCATCCACGCCTTTACCGCCGTGACCCCCGATCAGGCGCTTGCCGCAGCCACCGCCGCCGATGCTGATTTCAGCGCGGGCATTGATCGTGGCCCGCTGCAGGGTATCGGCTTTGCGGTCAAGGACATGGTGGATCTGCAGGGCCTGCCCACCACCTGCGGATCGCACGCACACAACCCTGCCTGTGCCGCGGCAGATGCCACTGCCGTCGCACAGCTGCGGGCGCAGGGGGCCGTGCCTTTGGGCAAGGTTGCCACCTATGAATACGCCCTTGTCGGCCCCAGTTTTGACGGGCCTTTCCCGCCTGCCGCCAACCCGTGGAACACCGCCCATATCACCGGCGGGTCAAGCTCCGGGTCGGCCGCAGCCGTCGCATCGGGCATGGTGCGTCTGGCCATCGGCACCGATACCGGCGGGTCAATCCGCAGCCCCGCCTGCTATACCGGCATCGTCGGCCTGAAACCCACCATGGGGGCGGTGTCCCGCAGCGGCGTGTTTCCACTGTCGGATGCGCTTGATCATGTCGGGCCGCTGGCCGCCTGCACCGCCGATGCCGCCCTGATGATGGAGTGTTGGCAGCCCGGCACATCTGCCCGCCTTGGCCAGCCCGCACAAGGCATGACCATCGGCTATGCGCGCGATTGGTTCGCCGCTGACCCCGCCACCCACCCCGCCGTGCTGGTGGCGATGGATGCGGCAATGTCCGCCCTTTCACAACGCGGCATGCAGGTAAACCTGATCGCCCTGCCCGATTATGCCGAAACCGAATCCGCCGGCATAACAATCCTGCAATATCAGGCCTTTGCCCTGCACAAAGACCGCCTGCCCCTGGGCCGGTATGGCCAGCAGGCGCGCGAAACCCTGCTGACAGGCCAGCATCTGACCGCACAGGATTTCACCCGCGCCACCGCCACCGCCGCCCGGTTCGCCGCCGACATGGATGCCATCCTGTCACGCCATGATGCCATAGCCACCGCCTGCGTGCTGTCCACCGCCCCGCCGTTTGCGGCCTTTGCCGCCAACCGCGCCGTCTGGACAGCAATGCGCACCCTGCCCTTCAACATGTCAGGCCACCCGGCCCTTGCCCTGCCCACCGGGTTTCACCACGGCCTGCCGATGGGCCTGCAACTGATCGGGCGCAATCACCAAGAGGCGACGCTGTGCCAGATCGGCCA
This sequence comes from Rhodobacterales bacterium, assembly GCA_043751715.1. Classification (GTDB taxonomy): domain Bacteria; phylum Pseudomonadota; class Alphaproteobacteria; order Rhodobacterales; family Rhodobacteraceae; genus JAAFHS01. The sequence continues at coordinate 8,741 of JAYUZO010000005.1, forward strand.
TGCCTATGAAATGGCCACCGATCATGCCGCACAGCGCCCCCGGCTTTAGCGCACCTGCAACCGGTCCAGCCGCAACTGCGCCGCCCGCCGGTGCCCCTCCAGCCCCTCGCTCGCACTTTGGCGGGCCGCAGGTGGTGCCACCACCGCCACCCCCGCTTCCGTCAGCCATTGGTGCGTGGCGATTTTCACATAGGCCCCCACCCACAAGCCACCGGTATAGCGCCCCGCCGCCATTGTGGGCAGCGTGTGGTTCGTGCCTGAACATTTGTCGGAATAGACCACACTCGCCAGTTCACCAATGAACAGCGATCCGTAATTGCGCAGCCGTTTTGCAAAGCCATGTGCATCCGCCGTATGCACCTGCAAATGCTCGGACGCGATGAAATCGGAATAGGCCACCATCGCAGCCTCGCTGTCACAAATCGCAATCTCGCCCATGTCGCGCCACGCAGGCCCCGCCACATGCGCCGTCGCCAGCGTCGCCAACTGCGCCTCAACCTGCGTCAGCACCCGTGCTGCCAGCCCTGCATCCGTCGTGATCAGCCCCACCCGCGTGCGCACGTCATGTTCCGCCTGCGCCAGCATGTCTGTGGCCAGCATTTCCGCATCACCCGTCGCATCCGCCAGCGTGTAAATCTCGGACGGGCCAGCAAGCTGATCAATGCCCACCGGCCCGAACACCTGCCGTTTCGCCTCATTCACAAAGGCATTGCCCGGCCCCACGATTTTCACCACCTGCGGCACGGTTTCGGTTCCATAAGCCATCGCCGCAATCGCCTGCGCCCCCCCGATGCGGAAAATCCGGTGCGCGCCCGCCAGATGGCAGCCTGCAATCATCGCCCGGTGCGCGTTGGGCGGCAGGCAGGCAATCACCTCATCCACCCCCGCCACCACGGCTGGCACAATCGTCATGATTGGCGCCGACAGCAGCGGAAACCGCCCCCCCGGCACATAGCACCCCACCCGTTCAATCGGAATCACCCGGTGCCCCATATGCACCCCCGGCAGAATCTCCACCTCCAATGGCAGGATGGTGGCCAGCTGTGCGCGGGCAAACGCCGTCACATTGGCAATGGCAAATTCGGTATCCGCACGGGTTTGCGGATCAAGCTCTGCCACCGCTGCCAGCCGGTCTGCCAGCGGCACCTCGAATGCGCCAAGGTCAACCTTGTCAAACTGCACGCCGTAGCGGCGCACGGCCGCGTCACCCTCACCGCGCACATCGGCCAGTACCTGCGCCACCGTTGCCTCAATCCGGGCGGTATCAACAGCGGTGTCACGGCTTGGCGCCTTAAGCCACCGCACCCCCGGAAAGGAAAATTCGGCCATCTGACATACCCCTGCTGGTTTCCCTTGCGGAATAGCACCGGTCAGACCGGTATCCAAGCAAAACTTGCATACGATTGCACGACCATTCCAATCCGCGCGCCTATGCCCCGAAACACGCCTGCAACCGGCGCTTTTGCACGCCCGCCGTATCAAAATTCGCCGGATCAAGCCACGCGGCATAGCCCGCCTGCAAACGCGGCCAGTCCTTGTCAATCATCGCAAACCACGCCGTATCCCGGTTCAACCCTTTGATGATCATATGCTGGCGAAACACCCCTTCAAAGGCAAAACCGAACCGTTCCGCCGCGCGCTTGGACGGCAGATTGTCATTGTTACTCTTCCACTCAAACCGCCGGTAGCCCAGATCATTGAATACATGCCGCATGCACAGGAACAAGGCCTCGGTCGCCCTTGCAGACCGCGCCATGTCAGGCCCCCAATAGATATGGCCAATCTCGATCACCCCATTGCCCGCATCATTGCGCATCAGCGCCTGCCGCCCCAAGGCCCGACCAGATGCCTGATCCACTACAGCAAAGAACAGCGGATCGTTCAGCGCAGCCTTTTGTTCAACCCACGCCGCCATATCCTGCCGTTCCGAAGGCGGCACATCCGGCAGCCAACGGAACCGCTCGTCAGCATCCGCCACCTGCGTCGCCACAAACAGATCATCCGCATGCGCCTGCGTCAAAGGTTCCAGCCGCACCATGCGCCCCTGCATGACCTTGCGCCCCAGCCCCCCCCGCGCCGCCCAATTCACCACATTCGTCATGCTATTCCCCCGCCACCGGCGCCCAGATCACATCATCAATCCGTGGCGCCCCCGTGGCCAGCATCACCAGCCGGTCAAACCCAAGGGCAATACCGCTGGCCGCTGGCATGATCGCCAAGGCTGCCAGAAAATCCTCATCCAGCGGATAGCGCTCGTTGTAAATGCGCGCCTTTTCATCCATTTCCGTCATGAACCTGCGGCGCTGTTCACCCGCATCCGTCAACTCGCCAAAACCATTGGCCAGTTCCACCCCGCAAGCATACACCTCAAACCGCTCCGCCACGCGCCCGTCATCGCTGCAGCGCCGCGCCAAGGCCGCCTCCACCGCCGGATACCGGTCCAGCACCGTCGGCACGCCCAGCCCCAGATGCGGCTCAACCTGTGCGCTTAACACCCGGCTAAAGATATCCGACCACGTATCGTCATCCGCCACCCGCAGTCCCTGCACCTGTGTGGCCAGCGCGTCCCGGTCCGCCTCATCCGGACCAAGTGTCATCAGCAGATCAATCCCCGCATGGCGTGCAAACGCCTCTGCCACCGACAACCGCTCATACGCTGCAAACGGATCACACATCCGATCGCGAAACCGCAGGCTCTGCACCCCTGCCACCCGTGCTGTCAGCGCCAGCAAGGCCGCGCAATCATCCATCAATACCGTGTAATCCTGCCCCACCCGGTACCATTCCAGCATGGTAAACTCCGGGCTGTGCAACGCCCCCCGTTCGCGGTTGCGCCAGACATGGCCAAAGCACGCAATCCGCACCTCCCCCGCCGCCAGCAGCTTTTTCATCGCAAATTCGGGGCTGGTGTGCAGATACATGGCCTGCCCCACCCCATCATTCCCGGTGGCCGTGGTGCCAAACGCATGCAGGTGCGCCTCATTGCCGGGGCTGATCTGCAACCCCGGCGGGTCCACCTCCAGAAACCCTTCCTCCGCCAGCCACCCCCGCACCGCCGCCTGTATGCGCCCCCGCGCCAGCAGCGCCGGCCTGCGGTCTGCATGTGTGTCAGGGTGCCACCAAGGGTTTGCCATCTTTGATCTTTCGATTTTGCCACGAATGGGTTAGGTGCTGCCCCAACCCGGCTGGATTAGCCCGCACCCCGATCAACTGCAAGGAACCGCCCCCGTGAAAGTCATCGCCTCCTCACTCCGCAAGGGCAACGTCGTCGAAATGGACGGCAAACTGTATGCTGTCCTGAAGGCCGAGAATTTTCACCCCGGCAAAGGCACGCCGACCACATCAGTCGACATGCGCCGCATTTCCGATGGGGTAAAGGTGGCCGAACGCTGGCGCACCACGGAAATGGTCGAAAAGGCCACGGTCGATGACCGCAACTATGATTTCCTGTATGAAGACGGCGAAGGCTTTCACTTCATGGAACCCAACACCTACGAACAGATCGCCGTGCACCCCGATGTGGTGGGCGATGACAAGGCGTTCCTGTCGGACGGCATCAAGGTTTCCCTGAAAACCTTTGAAGGTGTCGCCATCGGGATGGAGCTGCCACAGCGCGTGACGGTGGAGATCACCGAGACCGAGCCTGTGACCAAAGGCCAGACGGCATCTTCCAGCTACAAACCCGCCATCTGTTCAAACGGCATCCGCGTGATGGTGCCACCGCATATCGGGCCGGGCACGCGCGTTGTGATCAACACCGAAGATTACAGCTATCAGGGCCGCGCGCAGGACTGATTGGGCGGCATAACCGGTTTTCTGGCGCGGGGGATGGGCAGATTGCCCATCCTACAAACCCACGGTCACTGCGTAGGATGGGCAATCTGCCCATCCTCCCCAAGATGAAACCGCACCTACAAGCCCCGCTTGCAGCGCCCCAGCGTCTGCCTTGACGCCGGACCCTCGCCTGCAAACCCCGGCGCGAATGCCTTGCTCACATCCCCGGCAACACCCGCTCTGGCCGCAGAACCAAATCCTGCCCCGCGCGCAACATCGTCAGAACCTGCGCATCAACCGTTGAAAAGGTTTCATATGCCCGCAGGTCAAGCCCATGCAGTCGCGCAAGATCAGCCGGTGCCATCGCCCAGATGTCAGCCGATGCCACGCACCCACACGCGGCCTCAAGCATATCAGCCCAATCATGCAGCCCCGCCGCTTGCAATGCCCCAATGGTTGCCACAGCATCACCCCTGCCCCGGTTCATGCAGAACTGCGCATGCCCGCCATTGCCTACCTCACCCGCATATACAAGGATCAGTTGCGCCTGATACTCCGGCAAACTCACCCGCCATTGCGGCGCATCATCCTGCAGCCTTCCCGCCCAGAACTGCGCCAGCGTTGCCACCGCCTCAACCGCAGGCGTATCCCACAGCAACCGCTGAAAAAACGCCTCTGCAATCTGCCCCTCTCTGCCCTTGCCCATTCTACGCCCCACAGGTTTTCGCTTTGCCCAAATACTCAACTCCCCCGCCACCCGCCACCCGCCCATGGCAATGCCGTGGCTGAGTGGCTCAATGCCCGAAGTCACGGCACCCCCTTTCAAGCCCGCTTGCCCCCCCGCCTGCCCTGCACTACTCCTATGCTCAAACCGGGGGCCCCATGCGCATTCTTGTTACCAATGACGACGGCATCAACGCACCGGGGCTGGAGGTTCTGCACCACATCGCCACCGCCCTTGCCGGCCCCACCGGGCAGGTCACCACCGTCGCCCCCGCGTTCGAGCAATCCGGCGTGGGGCATTGCATCAGCTACACCCGCCCCATGATGATCGCCAAACTGGCCGACCACCGCTATGCTGCAGAAGGCTCCCCCGCTGATTGCGTGCTGGCCGCCATCTATGACGTGCTTGATGGCGCCAAGCCCGATCTCATCCTGTCCGGCGTCAACCGTGGCAACAATTCCGCTGAAAACGTGCTGTATTCCGGCACCATCGGCGCCGCCATGGAGGGTGCCCTGCAGGGCGTGCCCGCCATCGCCCTGTCACAGTTCTTTGGCCCCGAAATGGATGGCATGGCTGATCCGTTTGAGGCTGCCCGCGTCCACGGCCCCGGCCTGATCCGCGCCCTGTGGGAAAAGGGCCTGTGGGACCAGAACGATTACCGCCTGTTCTACAATGTCAACTTCCCCCCCGTGCCCGCAGCACAGGTCAAGGGCCACAAGGTTGCCGCCCAAGGGTTCCGCCGCGATACCGCGTTTTCCACCGAAACCGTGCATTCCCCGCATGGCCGCCGTTACCTCTGGATCAAGGGTGGCCCGCAGCAAACCCCCACCCTGCCCGGCACCGATGCCGCTGTAAACCTTGATGGCTATATCTCGGTTACCCCCCTGCGCGCCGATCTGACAGCACATGACCAGCTGGCCGATCTGGCCGCCCGCCTGACATGAAGGGCCAAACATGACGGGCCTGCCATGACCGACGAAGACGATCCCGACACCCGCAAAATGCGCTTTGTCTTTGCCCTGCGCTCGCGCGGTGTCACCGATGCCCGCGTGTTGCAGGCGATGGAACAGATCGACCGTGGCCCATTCGTGACCGGCCTGTTTTCCGACCGCGCCTATGAAGATATGCCCCTGCCCATTGCCTGCGGCCAGACCATCAGCCAGCCTTCGGTCGTCGGCCTGATGACCCAGGCCCTGAACGCCCAGCCCCGTGATACCGTGCTCGAGGTGGGCACCGGGTCGGGCTATCAGGCCGCCATCCTGTCACTGCTGGCCCGCCGCGTTTATACCGTTGATCGGCATCGCCGCCTTGTGCGTGAAGCATCCGCCCTGTTCCGCAGCCTTGATCTGTCCAACATCACCGCCATTACCGCCGATGGCAGTTACGGTTTGCCCGATCAGGCCCCGTTTGACCGCATCATCGTGACCGCCGCCGCAGAGGATCCCCCTGGCCCCCTCTTGGCGCAATTGAAAATCGGCGGTATTATGGTATTGCCTGTCGGGCAGTCTGATACGGTGCAGGTGCTGATCAAGGTCACCCGCACCGAAAAGGGTTATGATTACGAAGAACTTCGGCAGGTGCGGTTTGTGCCGCTGATCGAAGGTCTGGGTGCCAGTGAATAGCCCGTACGCACGGGCGCAACCAAACGGCACCGGGGCAAACCCGGGCCACAGACAGAGGGCGAGCTACAATGAAACGCACCACACCCTTGCGCGCAGCCCTGTTCGGGGCCTCGGTCCTCGTCCTGACCGGCTGCGTCAACACCGCGAATAACACGATCGGCAATCTTGATTGGGATCTGCGCAGTGGCAACACGCTTGATACCACCGGGGCCGCCCGCCAAAGCACCGCCAACCGCCCCGCACCCGATGCGCGCGGCAT
>JAYUZO010000006.1:0-10917 GCA_043751715.1 Rhodobacterales bacterium
CGTGATCAGTGGCATACCATGACGCGCACCGGCACCTCTGCCCGCCTGTCGGCCCATCTGGCCGAACCTTTCCTTGAAATCCACCCCGCTGATGCCGCCACCCTTGGCCTTGCCCCGGCTAGCCTTGCCCGTGTCAGCAGCCCACACGGCAGCGCCATCCTGCGCGTGCTGACCACAGACCGCGTGCAACCCGGCCACCCCTTTGCCCCCATGCACTGGACGCGCGAAACTGCCGCCTCTGGTCGCATCGACGCCGTCGTTGCTGCCATAACAGACCCGATCTCGGGCCAGCCTGCCAGCAAATCAGCACCCGTCAGCATCGCGCCGTTCAAGGCCGCGTGGTACGGCTTTGCCATTGCTGCCGCAGATTTCGCCCCCTCCAGTCCCTACTGGGCCAAGGCCACCCTGATCCACGGTGTTCAGGCCGAACTCGCCAGCGACACCATCCCCGCAGACTGGCCCGCCTTCGCCGCCACCCTGTTCAACCTGTCCCCTCCCGATATCAGCCTGTCAGACCCCAAACGCGGCCTGTACCGCTGTGCATTCATCCATGATGGCCGCCTGCAGGCTGCCCTGTTCATCGCCCCCAACCCTGTCACCCTGTCGCGCAGCCATATGGCCAGCCTGCTGCAACAGCCCGCAGGCCCCGCCACCCTTGCAGGCCATCCCGGTGCCGATCAGCCCGATCCCGGCCCCACCATCTGCGCCTGCTTTACCATAGGTGCACATACCATCGCCCGCGCCATCGCCGATCAGGGCCTTGTCACCGTCGCGGCCATCGGTGCTGCCTTGCGCGCCGGCACCAACTGCGGGTCCTGCCGCCCGGATATTGCCAGCCTGATCGCCCGCCACAGCCCACTGAAAGAGGCCGCAGAATGACCTTTCACACCCCCATTCCCCGTATCGGCACCATTGCCCTTGTCGGTGCTGGCCCCGGTGCCGCTGACCTGCTGACCTTTCGCGCCGTTGACCGCATGCGCGCTGCCGATGTGGTTTTTTATGATCGCCTGATCACGCCCGAAGCACTGGACATGTGCGGCCCCAAACCCCGCCGCGTCTTTGTTGGCAAAGAGGTGGGCGCGCATTCATGGCCGCAACATCGCATCAACGCCGCCATTACCAATGCCGCCTTGCAGGGCCAGCATGTCGTGCGCCTGAAATCAGGCGACCCGTCAGTGTTTGGCCGCGCGTGCGAGGAAATTGACGCCGCCCGCGCCCTTGGCATCCCCGTCGAAATCATCCCCGGCATCACCGCTGCGAGTGCCGCCGCCGCAACACTGATCGCCCCCCTGACCCAACGCGGCATCACTGACCGTCTGGTCATGGCCACCGCCACCTGCCGCCCCGGTGATACATGGTCGGGCCTTGCTGATCTGGCGCAGCCCGGCACGACGCTTGCCATCTACATGGGTGTTGCGCGCTGCACGGAAATCGTGGCCGACCTGCGCCGCGCAGGATTGCCCGATGAAACCCCCGTCACCGTGGCTGCCCATGTATCAACCCCGCGCGAAACCACGGCACGGCTGACGCTTGGCACGTTGCACGCAGGTGTCACAGCGGCGGGCATCACCAACCCCGCAATCATCTTTGTGACCGTGCCTAAGATGGCGCAGGTCCGCGCAAGCGGCACCCGCGTGCTGTCAGCCTGACCTGCCTTGCGCTTAGACAAGCGTCATCGCTGACCACTCAGCGATACAGCCCGTCAGGGCTGAAAAGCGGCCCCTAACCCCGCGACAAACGCATCATATTCCACGTCCGCCATCACCACATCATGCGCGGGCGCAGGATAGGCGCCTGATTGCACATCAGCCACGAATTCCTTGAACGCCGCCACCCGTTCGGCCTGCAACCGCGCGAATTCCGCGGCAAAGTTGCGATAGGTTTTCGCATGGCGTGGCTTGTGCCCATCCGTATGGCCCAGCACATCTTCGGTGAACAGGTACTGCGCATCTGCCCCCTTGCCCGCCCCCATGCCCAGCATCAGCAACGGCGTGCTGCGCGCAATCACCGCCGCCAACCGGTCTGGCACCACTTCAAGTTCTGCGCCGAAACAGCCAATGGATTCCAGCCGTTTCACTTGATCCCAGACCATCCGCGCCGCGCTGGCGGTTTTCCCCACAGCGCGAAACCCGCCTGTCCATGTGCTTTGTGACGGGATCAGGCCCACATGCCCAACCACCGGAATTGCATTGTCACACAGCGCCTTTTGAATGGTCAGTGACGCCGCACAGTAAAAGCAATCGCCGCCCATTTCCCCAAACCGGAACGCCGCGCGCAAATAGTCATCTGCCGTCACCAACCCGTCCGCCGCGCCGTATGACAGCCCCACCTGCACAAAACAGTGCCCCGCCGCCGCGCGCATCGCCGGGCTGTAGAACCGCGCCTCGATCGACAGGATATCCACCCCCGCCGCATCTGCTGCTGCCGCCTCATCCGGCGTTGTCACATACAGCATCGACAGTTTCTGCCCCCGCGCCTTCATTGCGCGCAGATCAAAAACGGTGGGGCGGTTGGTTTTGTGCACCATGGGGTTGGCTTTCCGGTTCAGGGCGGGCTGCGATTGCCAATGTTCTGCGCAATTCCCGCCGATCCCGCAATCATGCAAAGGATGGATGCCGCATAGGTTGCCGCGCTTTTCGTCAATCCTCGTCAACCGGCGCGCGCCAAACGCAGCGCAGCCCCCTTACGGCGACTGTGGACGAAAGAAGGAAAAGTGGTGGCGAGGGAGGGACTCGAACCCTCGACCCCACGATTATGAGTCGTGTGCTCTAACCAACTGAGCTACCTAGCCATTGGCGCGGGGGTTACAGCCGGGGGATGGGGGCGTCAAGGGGGTTCTTGTCCGGCGCGGCCACCGCGATCGGATGCGCCACGCGCGGGCGGCCCGATGCCGTGACAGATACCCTGGCCTCAATGAACATCACCCGGCCCTCGATTGCGGCCTCGCGCACGTCGCGCGCGCGCCTAACCCGCAGATCTTGCGCCCCTGCGGCCTGCGCGCGCGTTGTGGCATCGGCCTCCAATGCTGCCTCCATCGCCAGCAGCGCCTGTTCAGCCGTCGCAAAATGCATCAAACCCGTCGCCAGATGCGCCGTAAAGCGCCCTTCGGCCGGGCTGGTCACAATGCCCGTCGCGCGCTCTGCAATCTGGCCCACCACCGCACCAATCGCATTGGCGACCCCTGCATGGTCTGGCAGCACCATCCGCGTGCCCAACCGCACGCCCACCGCCGGATACCATGTCGGCGCAGATGCCCCCAGGCCCACCACCGGCACCGCAAGCCGCACGTTCAGCGCGATCACGCCCTGATGCCCGCGCAAACCAGCATGCGTCAGCGCATGCCGCGCCAGCACCTCGGGCGCATCGGTAAACCCGCCATCTTCAGCAAAGGCCGCCTCCAGCAGGCAATCCACCGTCTGCGCTGTCAATTGATCCACCACCATACGCGCCAGCGTGGCTGCATCTGGTGCAAACCGCTCCCCCCGCCCGGTCCGCCTGCGTGCCAGCAACCGCAGGCCCTTATCCGCCGCCTGCCCATCCCATTCGGCCAGCAGGCCCAGCACATGCGCCGCGTCAGATGGCGTGACCCCCGCAATCCGCACCAGCCCCCGTGCCACCAGCGTTTCAAGTGCCGCCGTTTCAATCCGGCTGGTCAGCGCCTGTGCCACTGGCATCGGTGCGGTGATCCGCGCCATCAACGCCGCCTCGCGCGCGTTCAGCCCGTCTGTCGCCCCCACAAACGGCACCACGAACCGCCCGTCATGTTCGCCCACCGCATCAGCCGCCAAGGCCCGGTCAAGTGCGGCATGCACCATATCAGGCGCATCCATGGCCAGCAGGGAAACCGGCACCAACCGCCGTGGCCCCAGGCGCAGGCCGCCATCCAGCCCGTCCTGCACCAGATGCACCGCGCTGTCGCCACCCAGCCCGGTGGTGCGCATCGCCACCGCCTCAACCATTGTGCGAAACCCGCCAACCATTGCGCCTTGGGGGTCAATTTCCGGTAGGCCACCCTTCAGCAGCGCCACATCGGTGGTCGTGCCACCAATATCAGACACCAGTGCATCGGTTTCCCCGGTCAGCCAGCGTGCGCCCACGATGCTGGCCGCCGGGCCCGACAAAATGGTTTCAATCGGGCGTTCGCGTACCATAGCAGCCGAAATCAGCGCCCCATCGCCGCGCACCACCATCAGCGGTGCTGTGATGGCCAGCCGGTCAAGATGCGCCTCGCAGGCCGCCACCAGCCCGTCAATCATGCCGATCAGCCGCGCATTCAACACCGCCGTCAACGCCCGCTTTGGCCCGTTCAGATTGGCCGACAATTCATGCGAACAGGTCACCGGGCGGCCTGTGGATTGGCGCAGCATATCGCGCACCGCCAATTCGTGCGCTGCGTTGCGCGTGGCAAACCGCGCGGCCACCGCAAAGCCCATCACCTGCCCCTGCAGCGCCGCCATCTGCGCCTGCAACCCGGCCAGATCCAGTGCCGCCGCCTCGGTGCCCGCATGGGTATGCCCGCCCGCCACAAAGATCACCGGATCGCCGCGCAGTGCCTGGGTCAGCCCGCCGCGTTCCAGATCGCCTGCATCAAAGCCGATGAACACCAGGGCCACCCGCCCGCCCTGCCCTTCGACAAGCGCGTTGGTGGCCAGCGTGGTGGACAGTGACACAAGCGCAATCTGGTCAGCGGGCACACCCCCCTGGGCCAGTGCCGCATCAATCGCCCGGCCAATGCCCAGCGACAGATCACCCTTGGTGGTCAGGGCTTTGGCCGTGGCCACCACGCGGTCTGCGCTTTCGTCCAGCAACACGGCATCCGTATATGTGCCGCCCGTATCTACCCCCAAAAGAAATGCCATGCCTGATCCATTCGTCCCTGCGGCCAGCGTGGTAGCCTGCCGCAGCGCCCATGTCACGCCTTGTGGCTGCGATTTGCGTGCTTTGTCAGCCGCCGTGCATGTGCAGGCGGTATGCGCAGCAGCATCCGGTATTTGGCCACCGTGCGCCGCGCAATGCCTGCCCCCCCGGTGGACAGGGCCTGCGCCAGGGCGTCATCCGACAGCGGACGCGCTGCATCCTCAGCCGCGACCAAAGCCATCAGCCGGTTGCGCAGCGCCACGGCGGAAACCCCGTCGCCCATATCACGGCTGAACAGATCGCGCAGCCACCATGTGCCACGCGGCGTATCCACCGCCGTACCCGCCACCACCCGGCTGATCGTGCTTTCATGCACATCCAACGCCTGCGCCACATCCGCCATCCTCAGGGGCACCACATCGCCCAAACCGCCCTCCAGTGCCCGCCATTGTTGCAACAAGATGTGCTGCCCCACCCGCAACAGCGTTTCATTCCGGGCCGTCACAAGCGCCATCAGCGCCCGCGCCTCTGCCCGTTTGCCCAAGGTCCGGTCATCCGCCAGCCCAAGGCTTGGCAGCGATGACCGGTTCAGCCCGATCTGCCAGCCACCTGCCTGCTTGCGCGCCACCAGATCCGGTTCGCGCACCGGTGCCGCCCCCTGCACAAAAGCCGCCCCCGGCTTTGGGTCAAAACTGCGGATCACCCGCAGGCGCGCCAGAATGTCGGCCTCGGGCACCTGCGCAAGACGCGCCAGCCGCGCAAAATCAGACTGTGCCAGCAGATCTAGGTGATCCAGCATCACCACCATCGCCGTGTCAGCCACCCCCGCCTCGGCCGCCTGTAACATCAGGCATTCCGCCAATGTGCGCGCAAACAACCCGCGCGGTTCAATCCTTTGCAACACGCCCAGTACGCGCAGGGCATCAGGCAGGCTGCACGTTGCCTCGGCTGCAATCGCCGCAACCGGGCGGCTGATCCAGCCCGAAGGCTCCAACGCCTCGGCAAAGCGCAGGGCGATGATTCTGTCACGCGGGGCCGCAACGGCCGTGGTGATAAATGCCATCACATGCGCCATCAGGCTGGGCGATGCCGCCGCAATCACATCCTGCGGCGCCGGCCCGTCAAACGCGATGGTCCAGCGGGGCAGCCATTCATGGGGCTGCAAGGCCGCCGGTTGCAGCACCAGTGCCGGGTTGGCGGTGGCGGCCTCTTCCAGATAGCGCGTCAGGCCCATCGCATCGGCGCGCAGGGTCTGGATGGCGGCCACAAGCCCGGTGTTCAGCGCCATGCGCTGCGTGGTGGTAACATTCAGGCGTGACCGCGTGTTCATGCACCCCACGCTACGCGAGGATCACAAGGTTGCAAACGCCCTTGCCACCACCTTGCACAGAAAGCCGATCACCCTTAGGCACCGCGTGATGCAAGCGGCCTTTCCCCCCACGCGCGATCTGGTCCTGATTGGGGGCGGGCATGCCCACGCGCTTGTGCTGCGCAAATGGGCGATGAGGCCGCAGCCGGGTGTGCAACTGACAGTCATCAACCCGGCCCCGGTGGCGGCCTATACGGGCATGCTGCCGGGCGTGGTGGCCGGGCATTACCGCCGCGATGAGGCGATGATTGATCTGGTGCGCCTGTGCCGGTTTGCCGGTGCGCGGCTGGTGCTGGGTGCGGCCACGGGCATTGACAGGGCGGCACGCCTGATCAGCATCACCGGGCGGCCTGCGCTGCGCTATGACGTGGCATCGCTGGATGTGGGTGTGAACGCCGGGCCATTGGGCGTGCCGGGGGTGCACCATGCCGTGCCCGCCCGCCCGCTGGACGGGTTTCTGGCCGGGTGGCAGGCGCATCTGGCCAAGGCCATGCCGCAACCGCGTATCATCGTGATCGGTGGTGGCGTTGGCGGGGTGGAACTGGCATTGGCCGTGGCACATCGGTTGCACGCGCAGCAGCCCGCGATTACCATTCTTGATGCAGGCACGGCATTGCAGGGCCTGCCTGCACGCGCAGCCGCACGCATGCGCAGGGCGCTTGGCACGGCGGGCATCGCCCTGCGCGAAGGGGTGGTCATCGCATCCGTTCAGGACAATGCCGTGATCCTGCGCGATGGCACGTCTTTGCCATCTGATCTGACCATCAGCGTTGCCGGTGCCGTGCCGCATGGCTGGCTGGCGGATACCGGGCTGGACCTGACGGCTGGCTTTGTCACCGTTGGCCCCACGTTGCAATCATCCGACCCAGTCATCTTTGCCGCAGGCGATTGCGCGCACCTGTCGCACGCCCCGCGCCCCAAGGCCGGGGTCTTTGCCGTGCGCGCGGCCCCCGTGCTGCATGACAATCTGCGCGCCGCCCTGTCTGACAGGCCGTTGCGGCCGTTCAGACCCCAGCATGATTACCTGAAACTGATCGCGCTTGGCCCACAATCCGCCATGGCCACGCGCAACGGGTTGGCCTTTGCGCACCCATCCCTGTGGCACTGGAAAGACCGGATCGACCGCGCTTTCATGGCCAGACTCAGTGATTTTCCCGCTATGCCTGCCCCACCCATTCCCGATGGTGCCGTCACGGGCCTGACCGAAGCCATGGGTGCAAAACCGCTGTGTGGCGGCTGCGGCGCCAAAATCGGCGCAGATGGGCTGAACGCCGCCCTGTCCGGCCTGCCCGCCCCCACGCGGCCCGATGTGCACAGCGGTGCTGGCGATGATGCTGCCATTCTGCGTGTGGGGGCCGGATTTCAGGTACTGACCACCGATCATCTGCGCGCCTTTACCGATGATCCCTATGTCATGGCGCGCATTGCCGCGACCCATGCCTTGGGTGATATCCGGGCCATGGGGGCCACGCCGCAAGTGGCGCTGTCACAGATCACCCTGCCGCGTATGGCAGCCCCCCTGCAGCAGGCCATGCTGGCCGATATCATGGCCGGGGCGGCGTCAGTGTTTACCGCCGCTGGCGCGGATATCGTGGGCGGGCATACGTCTGTGGGGGCCGAGCTGACCATCGGCTTTACCGTTACCGGCACCGCCACGCATGTGGTGACCAAGGCCGGCGCGCGCGTGGGTGACAGGCTGATTTTGACCAAAGCCCTGGGCAGTGGCACGATTCTGGCCGCCGACATGGCCATAGCGCAGATGCCAGGCGTCATGCTGGGTGAGGTGGTGGCCCATGCCCTGGCCCGGATGCAACACCCGCTTGGCCCGGCCGCCGCGATCATAACACCCGTGGCCCATGCGATGACTGATGTGACGGGCTTTGGCCTTGCAGGCCATCTGGCCGAAATGCTGCGCGCCAGCGGCTGTGGAGCCGTGCTGACACTTGGGGCAATTCCGATATTGCCGGGTGCTGTGGCCTTGGCCGCCGCAGGGCATGCATCATCGCTTGCACCCGCAAATCGCGCAGCGGTGGCGGCCATGCTGGATCCCAATCCAACACCTTTGGCCGCCCTGCTGATTGATCCGCAAACAGCAGGTGGCCTGCTGGCCGCCGTGCCGCCCGACCACGCCAATCAGGTGCTTGCCGATCTGCAGGCAGCGGGCGAGGAAGCCGCCATCATTGGCACTGTCACGGGCGCACCCGTTGCGATCAGGCAAGCGTAGCGCCGCGCCACACCCATGCGCCTACCGCACAATCGCTGCATAGGGATCAAACGTGCCGTTCGATGTCAGGAACATCCCCGGAAAATCCGCATATACCACACTGCCTTGCGCAAAGGGGGCCGGGTCATGGATACGGACCATGTCCGCATTCAGCCCCCGTGCGGCCACATAGCCGCTGATCACCACCATATGCATCGACCCGTCGCCCCAATACCCGCCCAGCATCACCGGCCCACGGCGCACATGCGGCGCAATCGCCTCCATTGACGCGGGGGTTGAAGGCAACAGCCGCATCCCGCTTTCGGCGGCAAATACCTCCAGATTGGCCAGATTGGGCAACAGGCCCTGCGTCGCCCCAAGCTGGGCCGCTGTCAACGAACTGCTCATGTTCCCCGTGGCAAGGCCCTGACTGACCACCCAACAGCTCATCCCGGTGGTCTGGCCCACGCGCGGCAGCGGCCAAAGCACCTCGGTTGTCAGGCCAAGGGCGGCCCACGTCTCACCCCCCACCACGGCGTCCACCACCAGGGGCTGCCCGGTGCGGGACCGCGCCCGCTGTTGGAACTGGCGCAGATAGCTTTCGGTGGTCGCCCCGAAAATCGCGTCTTCGACAATGCCCGGAAAGCCGGGCGTCGTATCAAACTGACGGTTGAGAAGGCGTTGAAGAAACATCACCGAAGGGTCACGGCTGCCCCGCCGAAGGATTTGCATCTGATTGCTCCTGAAAAAAGGCGTCTGAAAATCATGTGTCATTCAAAATGAACCTGCAAAAGCTAACACAGGTGCGGATTCCCGCAAACAGAATCTGCGCCCATCACACGCGCCGCACCGGCAATCCCCGCGCAATCCAACCCGGCCCTTCGGCTGCACCCAGCATGCCTTCGGGCACGTTGATCAAACGCGTAAAACCCGCGCCCGTCAGCCGCGTCGCCAGCCGTGCCGATCGCACCCCACGCGCACAGATCAGGGCAATCGGGGCGGCGGTATCGCCATTCACCAGCATCAGCAGGGCTGCCGTAAAATCATCGCGCCGCATATCCAGCGGGTGCGCGCCCCGGCCCACGCCCGTCGCCTGCCATTCGTCCGGGCGGCGGATATCAATCAGCGTCAGCCTGCCCGCCACAGCCCGCGCATGCGCTGTTGGCGCGTCGGTGTTTTCACCCGCGAAACTGGCACGCGTCCGGACCTGATACAATGCCAGGGCCGTTGCCAAGGCAATGCCGCCGCCCATCATCATCCGCCGTGTCAGCATTTCCACTCCGTGCTATTGCCGCAGCCTGCCATCCTGCACCCAAACTGCAAACACACATTTGCGCCAAGAATTGTTGCACATCTTGTGGTTGCATTGCATCCTTGGCTGCAAGCGACTCGGGCCGGTGAAACGGGCTGGGCGCGCAAATCGGGGGATTGCCATGAAATGTGATACGACCCGCGCACAGGCGCGCTGCAGCCCATGTGGTGTACCATGAAACATGATCCGCACCTTGCCACCAGCGTTACAGGCGAAACCCGCCCACTTGATCTGCTGATCATCGGCGCGGGTCTGTCTGGCATCTGTCAGGCCTGGCATTTCCAACAGGCCTTTCCCGCCAAATCCTATGCCATCCTTGAAGGCCGCGCCGATCTGGGTGGCACGTGGGATCTGTTCCGCTATCCCGGCGTGCGGTCTGACAGTGACATGCAAACGCTGGGCTACGGCTTTCGGCCATGGCGCGGGCGCGAGGCGATTGCCGACGGCGCCGCCATCCTGCGCTATATCCGCGATACGGCGTCCGAGGGCGGGATTGACCGCCACATTCGCTTTAACCACCGGGTCACCAGCCTTGCGTGGGACAGTCACACCGCGCTGTGGACGGTGACCATTCAGGTACGGCATGGCAATGATCCGGTGCCGCAGGTGCTGGTGATGACCGCACGCTTTGTGGTGAACTGCGCGGGGTATTATGACTATGCCAAGGGCCATTTGCCCGATTGGCCCGATCTGGCAACGTTTCAGGGCCGCGTCATTCATCCGCAATTCTGGCCGCAGGATTTTGATCCGGCGGATCAGCGCATCACCGTGATCGGGTCGGGGGCCACTGCCGTGACACTGATCCCCGAACTGGCACGGCAGGGCGCGCAGGTGACCATGCTGCAACGATCCCCCGGATACATCTTTGCCCTGCCAAAGCATGACCGCATCGCAAACGCCTTGCGCCGTGTGTGTGGTGACAGGCTGGGCCACCGGCTGACACGGTGGAAGAACGTGGCGTTCAACACCGCTTCCTACCAACTGGCCAAGCGCGCACCGGCACTGGCGTGGCGCGTGCTGCGTGCGGGCATGCGCAAGGGGTTCGGGCCGGGCATTGATCTGGACCGCCATTTTGCCCCGCGTTATGCACCCTGGGATCAGCGCATCTGCGTCGCACCGGATGGTGATTTCTTTGCAACCCTGCGCAAGGGCCACGCACAGGTGGTGACCGATACC
>JAYUZO010000007.1:0-9940 GCA_043751715.1 Rhodobacterales bacterium
CCTCAAGGCCGCCGACACGGTCGTTCTCCTCGCCGCGCGCGGTCAGCATGATGATCGGGATCTCGCGCGTCAGCGATTCCTTGCGCCAGCGGCGTGCCAGCTCCAGGCCGCTGGTACCGGGCAGCATCCAGTCCAGCAGGATCAGGTCAGGCACCTCTTCGCCCGCCAGCAGCATTGCCTCATCACCATCAACGGCGGTGGTCACGCGAAAGCCTTCGGCGGCAAGGTTATACGACAACACCTCGCGCTGCGCAGGTTCGTCTTCCACCAGCAGGACAAGCGGTTGGGGTGCGGGCATGATCAGGCCGCCGTCGTATCGGCCTTGGGCCGGTCTTCATTGGGCAAGGATCCGGTGATCAGATAGGTCACCTGTTCGGCAATCCCCGTGGCATGGTCGCCCACCCGTTCAATGTTCTTGGCAATGAAATGCAGGTGCATCATCGGGCTGATGTTGCGACTGTCTTCCATCATGTAGGTCACGAATTCACGGAACAATGCGTTATACATCTGGTCCACATCCCGGTCACGCTGCCGCACATCTTCGGCCAGGGCTGCATCACGGCGGATAAACGCATCAAGCGCATCGCGCAGCAGGCCCTGCACGGTTTTCGCCAACCGCCCGACCGAGCTTGCCGAAGATCCGATGGGCTGCCCCGCCGCCAGCACCAGGGTGCGCTTGGCCAGGTTCTTGGCATAATCGCCGCAGCGTTCCAGATTGCCCGCAATCTTCATCACCGTCAGCACCGTGCGCAGATCGGTGGCTGTGGGTGCTCGCAGTGCGATCACGCGGGCGCAATCGGCGTTGATCTGTTCTTCCAGCAAATCAATCGCCGCATCGCCCCGGCGCACCTGTTCTGCCAGATCGGTATCGCGATTTTCCAAGGCGCGCGCCGCCTCCAGAATAGCGCTTTCCACCAGACCGCCCATTTTCATCAGCAGGGTCTGGATGCCTTCAAGATCACGGTCAAATACAGTGGCGATATGTGAATTGTTCATGTGCGTGCGTCCCTTAGCCGATCCGGCCGGAAATGTAGGATTCCGTGCGCGGATCCTTTGGATTGGTGAAAATCTGCCCGGTGTCGCCGTATTCCACCAGATTGCCCAAATGGAAGAACGCGGTTTTCTGGCTGACACGGGCGGCCTGTTGCATCGAATGGGTCACGATCACCACCGAAAACTGGCTGCGCAATTCATCAATCAGCTCTTCGACCTGCGCCGTCGCAATCGGATCAAGCGCCGAGCAGGGCTCATCCATCAGCAGCACCTCTGGCCCCGTGGCAATGGCACGCGCAATACACAGGCGCTGTTGCTGCCCGCCCGAAAGGCCGGTGCCCGGTGCATCAAGGCGGTCTTTCACCTCGTTCCAGAGGGCCGCTTTGCGCAAACAGCTTTCCACGATCGCATCCAGTTCTGCCTTGTTACGCGTCAGGCCATGAATGCGCGGGCCGTAGGCCACATTGTCATAGATAGATTTCGGGAACGGGTTCGGCTTTTGAAACACCATGCCCACCTTGGCGCGCAGTTGCACCGGGTCTACACGTGGATCATAGATGTTTTCACCTTCCAGCATCAGCTCACCCGTCACCTTGCACACCGCAATCGTGTCATTCATCCGGTTCAGGCAGCGCAGGAATGTAGATTTGCCGCAGCCTGACGGGCCGATAAAGGCGGTTACCGTCTTGTCCAGAATATCAACATCCACATCCTTGATCGCATGGTTGGTGCCATAATGCACCTGCACCTTGCGCGCTGTCATCTTGTTGGCGGTCGTGGTCACGAGGGCCTCCGGATTATGCATTTTGTTCATTGGTGCCCCCTACCAGCGGCGTTCAAAGCGGCGGCGCAACAAGATGGCCGCGGCGTTCATGATGACAAGGAAGAACAGCAATACAATGATGGCACCGGATGACCGTTCGATGAAAGCAGGATCAGACCGCTGCGCCCAGCCATACACCTGCACCGGCAGGGCTGTGGCCGGGTCAAGCGCACCAGCGGCGGAAATTGCGGGGTAATTGTCCACAAAGGCCACCATGCCGATCAGCAGCAAGGGGGCGGTTTCACCCAAGGCGGTGGCCAGCCCCAGAATGGCCCCGGTCAGGATACCGGGCATGGCCAGCGGCAGCACATGGTGGAACACGGTCTGCATTTTCGATGCGCCAATCCCAAGTGCGGCATCACGAATGGATGGCGGCACGGCGCGAATGGCCGCACGGGTAGCGATGATGATGGTGGGCAAAGTCATCAGCGTCAGGACAAGTGCGCCGACCAGCGATGATGATTGCGGGAACCCGGCAAAGTTGATGAACACGGCCAGACCAAGGATGCCGTAAACAATGGATGGCACGGCTGCGAGGTTTGATATGTTCACCTCAACCACGTCGGTCCAGCGGTTTTTCGGTGCGAATTCCTCAAGATAGATGCTGGATGCCACGCCGATGGGCACACATAGCAGCGCCACGATGATCATCATGAAAATCGACCCGATGATCGAAATTCCCAGACCTGCCGCCTCGGGGCGTTGATCCGATGCATCCGGCCCGGTCAGAAACTGCCAGTTGAACGGGCGTGACAGCGCACCCCGTTCCATCAGCGCATCGGCCAGTTGCAACTGTTCCGGCGTGACATTGCCATCGCGCACAGCGCTTTCCATCGTGACGCGGCCCTTGAAATAGCCATCCACGCGGGCGTTGGTCCACAGAGTCATCGGGATGGTCTGCCCGACCAACGCGGGGTCAGCCAGCACCTGCGCGCGCAACTGGCCTGCCGCCTCTTTGGACAGGATCGCGCGGGCGTCTTTGTCAGACAGGCCTTCAACTGTCAGCGCCTCGGCCTGCAGAAAGCCCAGAAAGGACGCGTCTATCACCTTGCCATAGCCAATGGTCGTGACCTTCAGCATCGCCTCGCGGTCCAGACTGCCGGACGGATCAAGCGCATCTGCCGTCAGCGTGACCGGAAAGGTGACCGAGGTTTGCCGGAACGATGACAGGCCATCGCGAAAGATCGTGAACAGCATGATCGCCAGCACAATCAGGCTAACCGCGATAGCTGCCACGCCACAGGCGCGGAAGCGTGTTTCAGCAGCATTGCGGCGCGCCATCAGGCTGGAGGGGCGCAACAGTGAATCTGCGGGAACGGGGGTTACGGATGCGTCGGTCATTCGTATTGCTCGCGGTATTTGCGCACCACATACAGTGCAAGAACGTTCAGGCCGAGGGTGATAAAAAACAGCGTCATGCCAAGCGCAAAAGCCACAAGCGTTTCAGGGCTGGCAAAATCGGTGTCGCCGGTCAGCTGCCCCACGATTTTCACCGTCATCGTCGTCATCGCCTCAAACGGGTTCAGGTCCAGCTTTGCCGCGGCCCCCGCCCCCATTGACACGATCATCGTTTCACCAATCGCGCGGCTGCCCGCCATCAGGATCGCACCCACGATGCCCGGCAAGGCCGCCGGGATCACCACCTGACGAATGGTTTCCGATTTGGTGGCCCCCAGCCCATAAGACCCGTCACGCATGGATTGGGGCACAGCGTTGATAATGTCATCCGACAGCGATGACACGAACGGAATGTTCAGGATGCCAATCACGATGCCGGCGGTCATCACTGATGACCCGCTATCACCCAGGCCCAGCGGCTGCGCGATCCAGTCACGCAGGAACGGGCCAACTGTCACAAGCGCGAACAGGCCAAACACCACGGTGGGAATGCCTGCAATCACCTCGATCAGGGGTTTGACGATATTACGGGTGCGGGCACTTGCATATTCGGCAAGGTAGATGGCGGAAAACAGGCCCAGCGGCACCGCCACCAGCATCGAGATAAAGGTGATGTACAGCGTACCCCAAACGAGCGGGATCAGGCCGAATTCGCTGTTGCCGCGAAAGTTCGGTGACCATGTCAGGCCGAAAAAGAAATCCCCCACCGGGTAGAATTCGAAAAAGTTCACCGCTTCGGACAGCATGGAATAAATGATGCCGACGGTCGTCAGTACCGCGACTGATGATGCGGCAATCAGCAGCCCCATCACCACGTTTTCCACCCGGTTGCGGGCGCGGAAATCCTTGTGGGTGATGAAAATGGCCCACGCCAGGCCAGCCAGTGCCGCAATCAGTGCAAACACCGTGCGTGCGGTCAGACCGATGGCCGCCAGACTGCGGTACTTCTGTGCCGCCGCCAGCGTTTGCGGCGTGATCTCACTGCCCAGTGCCACACCGCTGTCGGCCAGCGTTTGTTGGAGTGCAGCCATGTCGGCCCCTGCCCCCGTTGGCGCAAGATCCGCCATCCGCCCGTTGCTGACAGCCGTATCAATGCCCGCCGCCAACCGGCGCACATCCATCAGCGCCAGTTCTTCGGCATTCGTTGCCGTTTGTGCGGCATCATCGGTTTGCGCAATTACAATCGGCAAAATCTCACCCACAGACCGCGCGATGACCACCGGCTGCAGGATCAGCCACAGGATCAGCACGCACAACGCAGGCAAGGCCACCATCAGCGCCCCATGCCAGCCATAGGCGGCGGGCAGTGAATGCAGGCGGCGCATATCGCCACCCGCAGATGCCAAAGCGCGGCCCCGGCACACAACAAAGGCCATGACGGCCAGCACCAACACAACACCCAGCAGCAGCAACGTTGACATAGGCGCCCCAATTCCAAAAGGTCAGGTGGCCCCTGCGTTCAGGGGCCACCCGGTTGTAACGGTTATTCGAGCGGGCCCATCGGCGTTTCAGCGGCCACCATCGCCTGCGTCGCAGCCAGTTCCGGGTCCGATACCAGACCGTATTCCGCCAACGGGCCATCCGGGCCAGCCATATCATCGGACACAAAGAATTCGATGTATTCCTTCAGGCCGGGGATCACGCCGATATGGGCTTTCTTGACATAAAAGAACAGCGGGCGCGACACCGGGTATTCACCGGTTGCGATGCTTTCGGTCGACGGCACGATGCCGTTCATCGTGGCCACACGCAGCTTGTCGGTGTTGTTCTGGTAGAACGACAGGCCGAACACGCCAACCGCGCTCGGGTCCGCATCCAGACGCGCCAGCGTTTCGGTATAGTCACCGTCGATATCGACCGACTTGCCATCCGTGCGCAACTCCATGCAGGCGTCGCTTGCGGCTGAAGCTTTTTCCTTGTCATCCGCGCCTTCGGCAACGGCAAGGAACAGATCATACGCACCGCTTTCCTTGCAGCCAGCCACGATCACCTTGGTGTCGAACACTTCGCGCGTGCCGTGCTTGGTGCCCGGCACAAAGGCCAGAATACCCTGCGCGGGCAGGCTTGCGTTCACATCGGCCCATGTCGCCGCAGCGTTTGCCACAACAGCGCCGTCCTTGGCCACGTTCGCCGCCAGCGCGCCGTACACATCGGCCGGCGTCAGCGCGAATTCAACACCCGCAGCGGCCGAGGCGAACACAATGCCATCATAGCCAAAGCGCACTTCCATGATCTCGGTCACGCCATTGGTGGCGCACAGATCAATGTCAGACTGCGAAATGCGGCTGGACGAATTGGCGATATCAACCGTATTTTCGCCAACACCTTCGCACAGCTTCTTGCGCCCGGCACCCGAACCGCCGCCTTCAACAACGGGCGACAGAAATTCAAAGTTCTCGCCAAAGGCTTCGGCCACGATGGTGGCATAGGGCAGCACGGTGGATGATCCGGTGACCTGCACCTGATCGCGGGCCATGGCGGCGGTGGCAGATACCGCGGCAATGGCAATGGTGGAGGCGGTAAGTTTCAAAAGGGACATCGTTTGCTCCTGCAAGGGTCCGGACAAGGCTTTGCCGCAACAGGTGCGACACAGCGTCCGTCTAGTGCTGCCGCACCACGCTTTTGCGACAGTTTTGTAACATATATATGACGCCGATTTGCCCGATCGCGTTTTCCCTGATACCGGCACGACAACCGGAGGCAGGCTATGGCAGACCGGACCCACCGCGCATTTCGGGCAAAATAACCGAAAACGTACTGCCTTTGCCCTGTTCGGATGCAATGCGCAGCTTGCCACGGTGGCGGGCAACGATGTGTTTTACAATCGCAAGCCCCAACCCCGTGCCCCCCTGTTCGCGCGACCGGTGGCTATCTATCCGGTAGAATCGCTCGGTCAGGCGCGGCAGATGCATCGATTCGATCCCGTCACCCTGATCGGTCACCGCTGCAATGATCACCGGCCCCACAATACCGCGTTCCTCGCTCCGCGACAGCGTGACCCGCACCAGGCCACGCCCACCGTATTTCACCGCGTTTTCGATCAGGTTCTGAAACACCTGCACCATCTGGTCGCTGTCCCCCGGCACCATGACCGGTGCGGCCAACCCATCAACCACAATCTGCACGCCCGCCTGATCTGCCATCGGCCGCAGCGTGGCCGCCGTTGACTGAACGCAGGCCACGATATCCACCAGATCCAACGGACGCACGCGTTCTGCCGCCTCAACCTGGCTTAGCTGCAACAGGTCACTCACCAACCGGTTCATCCGGCTGGCCTCACGCGCCATGATGCCTAAAAATCGCTCGCGCGCTGCCGGATCATCCCGCGCCGCCCCCCGCAACGTCTCGATAAACCCCAAAAGGGCGGTCAGCGGCGTGCGCAATTCATGGCTGACGTTGGCCACAAATTCCCGCCGCATCTGGCCAATCTGTTCCGCGTCCGTCACATCATCAAACAGACACAACGCGCCCGTCAGCCCATCACCGCTTACAGGCGTCGCCGTCAGGCGAAACGTGGTTTCCGCCCCCAGCACCAGATTTGACAGCCGCGCCTGACTGGCCATCTGCTCGGTCAACGCGCGCTCAATCGCGCCAAGTGCTGCAGGCTGCCGCACCGCCAGTGCAAAATGCCGCCCCTCCAGCCGGTCGCCGAACAATTGCCGCGCCGCCGGGTTGGCCGCACCCACCTTTTCGTCCCGCCCCACAAACAAGGCAGGTTGCGGCAAAGCGGCAATCAGTGCGGCGGCAAAGGCGTTTTCCATGCCGCTTCATTGCCAGCCCGCGCGCCACCTGTCCAGACAGCGCTGATAATGCGCCGAACGTACAGGTTTGGGGTTTGCTCTTCCCCACAGACAAAATCGCGCTAAAGTTGCAATAGCATGAGTAATTTTGCCTGCTGACCTTGGGGAAGGTAATGGTGATCAAAGCAATGTCGCCTTGCCGTTCGGCGGGGCGATGACTATGGCCGTTTTGCGCACCGCTCTGGTGATTGGTGACGCGCATCCCGGCCCGTTGCCCGCCGAGGTCACGCAGGTCAACGTGTCGTTTGCGCAGCTGAATGCGCACATCATTAGCCAATTGCTGCCCGATCTTATCATTCTGCCGCTGTTCGGTCCGGGCTTTGATGCAATCGAGGTTCTGGCCCAACTGGAACGCTTTGGATATCGCGGTGACGTTCTGGTGCGCACACCCGCCTTGCCCAACAGCCGCATCGTAGAGCGTGAACTGGCCGCCGTCGTGCCCAATCTGCGCGTGCGCCTGACCGGGCCTGTGTCCTAGGCATCGGGATTATCGCGCCGGTAAATCCAGTCATGGTCCGGATCATTCTGAAACCGCCACGCCCGGCGCGGGCCCGCCATGACATTCAGGTAATACATCTCATAGCCATAGGGCACACCGCAGGGATGATGCCCGCGCGGCACCAGCACCACATCATGATTCTTGACCGCCATGGTTTCGTCCAGACTGCCATCTTCGGTATACACCCGCTGAATACCAAAGCCCTGGGCTGGGTTCAGCCGGTGATAATAGGTTTCCTCCAGATAGGTCATGCGCGGATAATCATCCTCATCATGGCGGTGGCTGGGATAACTGCTCCAGTTGCCAGCAGGCGTGAACACCTCGGTCACCAGCAGGCTGTCCGCCACATCGCGGCCTTCCATCGCAATGTTGTTGATGTGCCGCGTGTTGGCCCCCTGCCCGCGCGGTGTCAGTTCAATGCCCTCCGGCCCCAACCGCCGCGCCGCATGCCCGCCCTTGAACGGCGCCGTACAAACCGCCAGCGTTAGGGGCGTGGTTGCAGCCGCATTCCACGCCGTGCCCCCCGGCAGATACAGGCAATGCGGCGGGGTTTTTTCAAACACATCCATCCGCCCGCCCATCACCCCCCAGTCCTGCCCCGCCCCGTGGATATGCGCGTGCCCTTCCACCAGCACCAGAATCACCTCGCGGTCACCCGTGGTTTCGGTGACAGTTTCACCCGCCTTCAGCCGGTACAGCGAAAACCCCACATAGCCCCAGCCCGCATCTGCCACGCTGATATCATGCAGCTTGCCATGCATGCCTGCAGGTTTGCGCAAAAGCGATGATATGGTCATTTTTGGCCCTCAAATATCCTGCAGGGGGTCCGGGGGATGCAAAATCCCCCGGTCTTCGGCTTAGGCCCCACGCAACCCTGCCCGTTTCGCAAATGCCTTCAACGCCCGCAGCCCCATGTTTTGATACTCAAACGGGTTGCGCACGCTTGTGTCCTGCTCTGCCTCGATCACCAGCCAGCCCTGATAGTCATGCGCCGCTGCCACCTCCAGCATGCCGTGAAAATCCACCACGCCTTCGCCGTCACCCGGCACCGTGAACACGCCCCGCCGCACCCCTTCCAGAAAGCTCAGACCCAGCTCACGCACCTGCGCCATAACGTACTGCCGCACGTTCTTGGCATGGATATGTGCCACCCGCCCCATGTGCTTCTTGGCCAGCCGCACCGGATCACCCCCACCAAAATGGCAATGCCCGGTATCCAGCAGCAAATGCGTATGCAGCCCCGTCTCGGCCATCAGGCGGTCAACCTCCCATTCTGCTTCCACAATGGCACCCATGTGGTGATGGTACACCAGCGTAACGCCCTGCGCCGCACTGAATTCCGCCTGTGCCTCAATCCCCGCCCCAAATGATTTCCGTTCCGCATCAATCAAATGCGGGCGTTTGTTCACGGGCTGCGCGTCCGCGTCGTGGAAAGCGTTGGATGTTTCGCAGACAATGATCACCATGCAGCCCATCATGCCCCTCGACACATCCAGAAACGGCTGCATCGCCGCCTTTTCCGCCTCGACCGAATTCAACGGCAGGTTGGTTGAATGCCAGCCAGATACAAAGGCCAGCCCCCGCGGGTCAAGCACGCCTTTCAGGCCCGCCACCGTGTTGGGAATTTATGGCCCTTTTCAATGCCGTCAAAGCAGATCTTGCCGCAATCATCCAGACATTGTTCCAATGCAATATGCGCGCCAAGCGTCTGGTCATCATCGTTGGACCAAGCAATTGGGTTGGTGCCATACCGGATCATCTCTTCACCTTAAAGCGTATCTCTCTTGATCAGGTACATCTGATCAAAAGAGATACGCAACATTAACAACGGCTTGCCCGTCTTGGATCACCTTCAGTCTGCACGTTGCTGTTTTTGCTTCTTTTCGCGGGCTTTCTCATGTGCCGCCACCACGCTTGGCCGCACCGAAACCTCGGGCACGCCCACCTCCCACCACGACCCGCCATAGGGAGTGCTTGGGTAGGGGTCAGTATCAATCACCACGACGAAGGGCCCCACGCAGGCCTTGGCCTGCACCAAAGCCGCCTCAAGCTCGGCTATATTGCCAGCCTTGACCGCCGTAGCCCCCATCGCCGCCGCATGCGCGCGGAAGTCAATGGCGGATGCATTCACCTGCCAGGCGTCTTTCAGCAGGTTGTTGAATTCGGCCCCGCCCGTGTGCATCTGCAGCCGGTTGATACAGCCAAACCCCCGGTTATCGGTGATCACCAGCGTGATCTTGACACCCATCATGCAAGCCGTCGCCAGTTCGGAATTGGCCATCATATAACTGCCGTCGCCCAGCATGCAGACCACGTCACGCGCGGGCTGCGCCATCTTGATGCCAATCGCCCCGGCAATTTCATAGCCCATGCAGGAAAACCCGTATTCCATGTGGTATGACATCGGCCGCGTCGCCTTCCACAGCT
>JAYUZO010000008.1:0-1611 GCA_043751715.1 Rhodobacterales bacterium
TGTGTCAGAGGCAGGCCTGATCACGGATGCCGTGGCAGCGCATGACTGGCTGACGGCACAGGGGGGTGCAGCCACCGATATCATCCTGATCGGCGAATCCCTTGGCACCGGACTTGCCGTGCAACTGGCCGCCCTGCGCCCTGTTGGTGCCGTGCTGCTGGAAGCGCCCTACAGTGCTACGGTTGATGTGGCAGCACGCCTGTACCCATGGCTGCCGGTGCGCCTGCTGATGAAAGATCAGTTCCGGTCGATAGACCATATCGCCCGGATCAATGCGCCCCTACTGATCCAGCATGGCACCGATGACCGCGTGATCCCGTTTGCCCTTGGACAGCGCCTTTTTGATGCGGCGACAGACCCGAAAACCTTTGTCCCCTTGCCCGGTCAGGGCCATGATGCGCTGTATACCCCTGCCCTTTGGCAAACCGAGGCACTGTTCATTGCCAACCTGATTGCACGCTGATCCCTTGCAGCGCACAGCCTGCAGGCCTAGGTTCAACGTCTGATTCAGAAAGGCCCGCCATGACCGATGCCCCCTTCCGCCCGTTCGACACCCATCTGGATGAGGGCGCGGCGTTGCGCATTCTGCAGGCTGCCACCAGCGGCGCAGATGATGGTGAGCTGTTTCTGGAACGCCGCCGGTCCGAGGCGATTGTGCTGGATGATGGCCGCATCAAGACCGCCAGCTATGACGCCAGTGAAGGGTTCGGCCTGCGCGCCGTGCGCGGTGAGGTGGCGGGTTACGCGCATGCCACCGAAATCAGCGAAAAATCCCTGCTGCGTGCATCTGAAACCACCCGTCTGGCCGTGGGCGCGGGTGGCAGCACCCTTGCCCCTGCCCCGCGCGGCACCAACGCCCGGCTGTATTCGGATGCCGACCCGATGTCGGACGCCACATTTGCCGTAAAGATCGAACTGCTGCGCGAGATTGATGCCTATGCCCGCGCCCTTGATCCGCGCGTGGTGCAGGTATCGGCCACCCTTGCCGCCAGCTATCAAGAGGTTGAAATCCTGCGCCCCGAAGGCACACGTCTGGCCGATGTGCGCCCGATGGCGCGGCTGAACGTGTCGGTGATCCTTGAGGCGAAGGGGTTGCGCGAACAGGGCGGCACGGGTGGCGGTGGGCGCTTTGGCCTTGCGCGCCTGATGCAGGCCAGCC
The DNA here is from genome assembly GCA_043751715.1 of Rhodobacterales bacterium. Taxonomy (GTDB): domain Bacteria; phylum Pseudomonadota; class Alphaproteobacteria; order Rhodobacterales; family Rhodobacteraceae; genus JAAFHS01. The sequence goes on from JAYUZO010000008.1 coordinate 1,160, forward strand.
ACTGGCAGCCGTTGGTGCGCGAGGCGCTGCGGATTGCGGATGTCAACCTGGGTGCTGTGGCAGCCCCGGCCGGCGTGATGGACGTGGTGCTTGGCCCCGGCTGGCCGGGTATTTTGCTGCACGAAGCGATTGGCCACGGGCTGGAGGGTGACTTCAACCGCAAGCAAACCTCGGCCTTTGCAGGCCTGATGGGCCAACGGATTGCTGCGCCGGGCGTGACCGTGCTGGATGACGGCACAATGCCCGACAGGCGCGGGTCAATTTCGGTGGATGATGAAGGCACGCCGTCGCAGCGCAACGTGCTGATCGAGGATGGTATCCTTGTGGGCTACATGCAGGACCGCCAGAATGCCCGCCTGATGGGTGTCGCCCCCACCGGCAACGGGCGGCGCGAAAGTTTTGCGCATATCCCGATGCCGCGCATGACCAATACCTACATGCTGTCAGGCCCC
>JAYUZO010000009.1:0-6651 GCA_043751715.1 Rhodobacterales bacterium
GCCAATAGCCCGCCGCATAGGTTTGCATCAGATCGCGCTGCATCCGGTCGGTGGCCGCAAGGCCTGCCACCATGTTCACCAGCACCGGAAAGAACACCATGATCACCACCACGGCCGATTTGCTTTCCCAGCCAAAGCCGAACCACATCACCATGATCGGCGCCACCCCCACAATCGGCATCGCCGCCACGAAATTGCCCACCGGCAACAGGCCCCGTTGCAGAAAGGGTGATCGGTCAATCAAAATGGCCACCACAAAGGCCGCCCCGCAGCCGATAAAAAACCCGCTCAGCGCGCCCTGCACAAAGGTCGTCACGACATCAATCCACAGAACCGGCAGGCTATCCGCAATCTTCGCCCAAATCGCCGACGGCGGCGGCAGGATCACTGGTGATACCGCAAATCCCCGCACCATGCATTCCCACACCACCAGCAGCGTCACCCCAAACAGCCCCGGCACCACAGCCCGCGCCACCCCCTGCAACGGCAGCCGCGCCAGCCGCACATTCAGCCACCACGCAAGCGCCCAGATCATCAGGCCAAGGGCTACCAGCATCATGCCACCACCCCCATCCGCCTGCGCAACACACGCTCCAGCCAGCCCACCAGCAAGATCAGCCCCCCCGCCATGATCGCCGCCGCAAACAGTGCCGCCCACATATCCAGCGGCCGCCCAAACTGACTGCCCACCAGCATCCGCGCGCCCAACCCCTCGGTCGCACCCGACGGCAATTCCCCCACAATCGCCCCCACCAATGCTGCCGCAATCGCCACCTTCAGGCTGGCAAAGAAATACGGCATGGACGACGGCAGCCGCAGTTTCAGAAAATTCTGCACCCCGTTCGCGTTATAGGTGGCCAACAGGTCAAGCTGCATCGCATCGGGCGACCGCAGCCCCTTGACCATGCCCACAAGCACCGGAAAAAACGAAAGGTAGCACGCAATAATTCCCTTCGGGATCATCTTGCCATCAATCCCCGCCCGGTCCGACAACACGATGATCATCGGGGCCAGCGCCACAATCGGAATGGTCTGGCTGATGATCGCCCAAGGCATCACCGATTTCTCCATCGTGCGGCTGTAAACAATCGCCACCGCCAGCCCCACGCCAAGCGCAATCCCCATGCCAAAGCCCAACAGCGTCGCCTGCAGCGTCTTGAACGCATGGTAGACCAGACTGCGCTTTGACGTGATCGCCTGCCCCGCCACCCCGTCCCACAACTCCGCTGCCACCTGATGCGGCGGCGGCAACAGGGGCCGCTCCTGCGCCATGGTTTGCGGCACCATTTCGGCAAAGGGCACCGTCGTACCCGCGCGTTCGGCCTGATCATACACCCATTGCGCGTTCAGCCAGACGCTGGCCGCGTACCAGATGGCAAAGATGATGCCGAGAACGGTCAATACGGGCAAAGCGCGGCTCATGCGCCTGCCTCCCGCCACGATTTTTCTGCGAAAAATCCCGCCTCACACCCAACCGTGATTTTTCGCAGAAAAATCGTGGCTATCATCCCTTCGCCCCCGACGGCCAGGCAATCATCGCCACCGCCACACAGCCCAAGGCCATGCCCGCCAGCTGCAACCCCGTTGGCCGCTCGCCAAACACGAAAATCGCCATGACCGTAATCGCCACCAGCTGGAATATCGCCGACAGCGCAATCGCCAGCCCCAGCCCGTTCGCCCGCATCACCTGCACCATCAGTCCGTTACCCAGACAGAACAGCAGCAGCGCCCCCAGCAGCACCGGCACGCCCCCCTTGACTGCATAGGTCTTCAGCACCGCATTCGCCGCTACAAACACCGCCGTCGCCGCCCCCAGCCACAGGAATGACAGCGCGTTCATACCCGCCCCTCCGTCGGGGCCAAAACCCGACCAAAGCCAGACGTTTGCCATACCGTTAACCTAATCTTCATGATGCCCCGCCCGCAGCCCTTCCCGCACCCGGTGCGCGATGGCGATAAACGCCTGACTGTCACGAATATCCAGCGGGCGCTCACGCGGCAAAGGGCTGTCGATGATATCGGTAATCCGCCCCGGACGGGGCGACATCACCACGATTTTCGTGCTTAAATACACCGCTTCCGGTATCGAATGCGTGACAAAACATATTGTCTTTTCCGTTCGATTCCATAGGCTTAACAGCTCTTCATTCAGCCGGTCCCGCACGATTTCGTCAAGCGCGCCAAAGGGTTCATCCATCAGCAAAATATCCGCATCAAACGCCAAAGCCCGCGCAATCGATGCCCGCTGCTGCATGCCCCCCGACAACTGCCATGGGAATTTGCGCCCAAAACCGCCAAGCTCCACCAAATTCAGTACCCGCTCCACCCGCTGATCCTGTTCCGCCTTGGAAAACCCCATGATTTCAAGGGGAAGCCGCACATTCCCCGCAATCGTCCGCCACGGATACAACCCCGCCGCCTGAAACACATAGCCATAGGCCCGCGCCCGCCGCGCCGCATCCGCCGCCATGCCATTCACCGTCAGACTGCCGCTTGTCGGCCGCTCCAATGCCGCGATGCAACGCAGAAAAGTTGTTTTCCCACAACCACTTGGCCCGATAAAGCTGACAAACTCACCCTTGCCGATGGTCAGGTTTACATCACGCAGCGCATGCACCGGCCCGTCTGCCGTTTCAAACGTCAGGTTCAACCTCTCCGCCGCGATCACAGTCGCCGCCCCTGACCCGTTTGTATCCTTCAACCCCTTCGTCCCTTCACGTCCAGTACCACCCGCAAGCACCTGATCTTGAATACAAATCGCCTACACCCCCGTCACAGGCACACCCGTCCGCACCACCGGACGCGGCGCTGTCAGGTCTTTCCACGCGCTCAGCGCCCGGTTGACCGCCGGCCGCGCCTCACGCGCCACGAATTTGCCATGGCCTTCCTGCGTGCGGATCTCGCCATCATGCACCGCCACATGGCCCCGCGTCAGGGTATACCTTGGCAAGCCCGTCACAACTTTGCCCTCGAACACGTTGTAATCAATCGCAGATTGCTGATGGGCCGCCGCAATTGTCTTGGTCTGTGCAGGATCCCACACCACCAGATCGGCATCAGCGCCCACCAGCACCGCGCCCTTTTTTGGGTAGCAGTTCAGGATTTTCGCGATATTCGTGCTGGTCACCGCCACAAATTCATTTGGTGTTAACCGGCCTGTGGTAACCCCTTGGGTCCACAACATCGGCATCCGGTCCTCCAACCCCCCCGTGCCATTCGGGATTTTCGCAAAGTTCCCCAGTCCGAACCGCTTCTGCTGGGTCGTAAAGGCACAATGATCCGTCGCCACAACCGACAAAGATCCTGATTGCAGCCCCGCCCACAGGCTGTCCTGATGGTGTTTTGACCGGAAGGGTGGGCTCATCACGCGCCGCGCGGCATGGTCCCAGTCGGGGTGGAAGTATTCGCTTTCGTCCAGCGTCAGATGCTGGATCAGCGGCTCCCCCCAGACTCGCTTGCCCTGCGCCCGCGCGCGCCGGATCGCCTCATGCGCCTCCTCGCAACTCGTGTGCACCACATACAGCGGCACCCCCGCCATGTCCGCAATCATGATCGCGCGGTTGGTCGCCTCGCCCTCCACCTGCGGGGGGCGGGAATAGGCGTGCGCTTCAGGCCCGGTATTGCCCTCGGCCAGCAGTTTCGCCGTCAGCTCCGCCACCACATCGCCGTTTTCGGCATGCACCAGCGCCAGCCCGCCAACATCGCCTACCCTACGGAAAGAATTGAACATTTCATCATCATTCACCATCAACGCGCCCTTGTAGGCCATGAAGTGCTTGAAGCTGGTGATCCCCGCCTTGGCCGAATCCTCGATCCCCTGCCAGACGTTTTCGCCCCACCAGGTGATGGCCATGTGATAGCTGTAATCGCAGGTCGCGCGGGTGGATTTGTTTGACCACATCTTGGCCGCATCCATCAGATCCTGCCCCTGCCCCGGCAGGATGAAATCCACCACCATCGTGGTCCCACCAGACAGCGCCGCCCGCGTGCCGGATTCGAAATCATCGGCCGAATAGGTGCCCATGAAGGGCATCTCCAGATGCGTATGCGGATCAATCCCGCCGGGCATGATGTAGCAGCCGGTGGCATCAAGTTCGGTGCCGCCCTTCAGGTTCGGGCCGATGGCGGTGATGGTGCCACCGTCAATCTGGACATCGGCCTTGTAGGTGAGGTCGGCAGTGACGACGGTGCCGTTGCGGATGGTGGTGGTGGTCATGGTGCCTCCTGAACGACTTGGCTTACACCCATTAATGTAAGTGCAAGCCCAACGATGAAAAGACAAATGGCGAATCGATAGCAGTGTGCACGCCACCGTGCAGCACGCTCGTTCGCCGCTATATACACGTCGTTATTCTGACAGAGGCCAACGACAACACTTACGAATGGCTTTGACTCATCGACCGCCTTCTGTAGCTCGATATAGCGCGAACCTGAGGTGTGCAATTTGCCGGGGATAGCTGAGAAAGTTGCAAAAAATGCTGCTAAGCAAAAGAAAAGTGCAGGTCCAATAGCGTAGAAAAGCCCTGAGTTGCTATTCAGCGCGTCGAAGACAAGCGCTCCTGCTGCGACGGACAGAGTGGCGAAAACAAGTGCTCGTTGATCAGTAACGTTTGCAATTTCCGCTTGTATTCGAAGCATTTCCGATGAACGTTCATAAGCTAGGTCCACCAAACGATGTTGATTTTTTTCGGAGTCTGTCATGGCGAACGAGTCAGGTGAGGGTGAGAAGCCGAAACCAATAGAGGCAGCAGAAATGCCCCGGCAGCAACCTTTAACGCGCGCAAGTAATTCAGACGACGGCCTCCTATACTTTCGGGAATCCAACAAGATTGGTCGGCTCGAGCGTCCAGTACCGAAAGACAAAGAGACAAAGTAATCACCCCACCACCTCCGCCACTTCCAGCACCGCGTGCAGCAGCACGTCCGTCCCTGCGGCTGCCCATTCCGGCGAGATCTCCTCGGCCTCGTTATGGCTTAAGCCCCCCACGCAGGGGCACATCACCATCACTGTCGGCGCCACGCGGTTGATCCAGCAGGCGTCGTGGCCCGCACCGCTGATGATGTCCATGTGCGACAGGCCCAGCTTTTCCGCCGCCCCGCGCACCACGCCCACCAGCCCTGCATCAAACGTCACCGGGTCGAAATGACCGACCGCCTCAATCGCCGCACCTAAGCCCAATTCCGCCGCCACCGCCGCCACCGCGCGTTCCACCTCGGCGCGCATCGCATCAAGCTTGGCCTGATCCGGGCTGCGGATATCCACCGTAAACACCACGCGGCCGGGTATCACGTTGCGGCTGTTGGGGAAATGGAACAACTGGCCCACCGCCCCCACCGCCCCCGGTTGATGGCTCATCGCAATCTGGTGCACGCGTTCGGTGATGCGCGCCGCCCCCAAGCCTGCATTCACCCGCATGTTCATCGGCGTGGAACCGGTATGCGCATCGCGGCCCGTCAGTGTGATTTCCAGCCACCACAGGCCCTGCCCATGCGTGACCACGCCAATCGCCTTGCCCTCAGCCTCCAGGATCGGCCCCTGTTCGATGTGCAATTCCAGCATCGCGTGCATTTTTCGCGCGCCCACCACCTCATCCCCCACCCAGCCGACGCGCGCGAGTTCATCGCCGAACACCTTCCCCTCGGGGTCACGGCGGGCGTAGGCATAATCCTGCGTGTGGATGCCCGCGAACACGCCGCTGGCGAGCATGGCCGGGGCAAAGCGCGCGCCTTCCTCATTGGTCCAGTTCGTCACCACAATCGGGTGGCGCGTTTGTACGCCCGTGTCGTTCAGCATGCGCACCACCTCCAACGCCCCAAGCACGCCCAGCACGCCATCATAGCGCCCGCCCGTGGGCTGCGTATCTAGGTGCGACCCCATATACACGGGCAAGGCCGCAGGGTCCGTGCCCGCCCGTGTGGCAAACATGTTGCCCATGGTATCCACGCCAATGGTCATGCCCGCGGCCTTGCACCAGTTGGCAAACAGATGGCGGCCTGCACTATCGGCATCGGTCAGCGTCTGCCGGTTGCAGCCACCGGCAATGCCGGGCCCGATCAGCGCCATTTCTTGCAGGCTGTCCCACAGGCGGGCGCTGTTGATCCGCACATTTGCACCGGGCTGGGCCATCTTTTTCTCCGACAGGGGCAGGCGCGGAGCCTGTGATCATCCTTGACCAACCGGTCAAAGATTTACCTGACCGCACCACAGCCGCCCTTGCGGGTCAACATCAATTTTGGACAATCTGCCGAACTCCGGCGCGATGGTGAGCGGAACGCCCGCGAAAGCAGCAGCTTGGTTCACCGTTTCTGCGGATTAGTCAGGGTTTGGCGCACACTGAACCGACGTCACGGGCGAAAACGCCAACGGACCAACGGCCTGCACGCTGAACACCAAAACGGTGACGGTCCGATGATCCGAGTGGACAATCCCAAAAGACCTCTTCGAGGTTACCTCGCACCAGGGTCACTGCTCCACCCGCAATGCATACCCAGCAAAACCAACGGAAAAATCCGGCCGCAGCGGGATGGTGAGAATGCGTATGCGAGGGCAAGTGGCGGAGGGGGCGCGACTGCGGTCGAACCGTCTCTGGGCCGGTAAACTGTCACTTGGTTTCTTGTTCGAAGAATTCGAAGGGTCTTTCATCATGCCCC
>JAYUZO010000010.1:0-18327 GCA_043751715.1 Rhodobacterales bacterium
CCCGCACAGGGCATGGCACATGATGACCTTGCCAGCCGGGTGGTGGCACTTGGGGGTTCCGTCACCGAAATCGTGGTCGCCCTGGGGGCCGCTGACCGCCTGGTCGCGCGCGATTCCACATCCACCTATCCGCACACCATTCTGCCGCTGCCAGATGTCGGCTATCTGCGCGCCCTGTCACCCGAAGGTGTGCTGGCCCTGAACCCCACACTCATACTGGCCGAAGATGATGCCGGCCCCATTGAGGCGGTGGATGTGCTGCGCGCCGCAGGTGTGCCGTTTGTTACCATGCCTGATGATCCGACACCCGCAGGGGTGGCGGCCAAGGTGATGGCCGTGGCAGATGCTTTGGGGCTGCAGGCCGAGGGCGCTGTACTTGCGGCACAGATCACCGCTGATCTGGCCGCCATGTCCACCGTCACGTCACGGGTAAGCGCGCCCAAACGCGTGCTGTTCATTCTGTCGGCGCAGGATGGCCGTATCACGGCGGCCGGTGATGGCACGGCAGCGGCCGGGATGATTACACTGGCAGGCGGGATCAATGCCGCCACCGGCTTTGACGGCTATAAACACATGACGGATGAAGCCGTGCTGACAGCTGCCCCCGACGTGATCCTGATGATGGACCGCGCCGGTGATCACGCGGCCAGCACCGCCGATCTGCTGGCGCTGCCCGCACTTGCAACGTCGCCCGCTGCCGCATCCCGCCAGGTGATCCGCATGGACGGCCTGCTGTTGCTGGGCTTTGGTCCGCGTGTGGCACAGGCCGCCCGCAGCCTGCACGCAGCCCTTTACCCACAGAAGGGCTAACCCATGGCGTGGGTGCTGCCCGCACTTCAGATCGCCCCGCACTGGGACAGATCACACCGCGCGCGGCGTGTGTTTGCAGCGCTTTGGCTGCTGCTGGCGGTGATGGCCGCGCTGTCATTGGCGACGGGCGCATCCGGGGTTTCGGTGCCCCGGCTGGCCGCTGACTGGCTGGCCGGCAACAGCTTGCCCCTGCGCGAACAGGTTGTGCTGTTTGATATCCGCCTGCCGCGCCTGTGCATGGGCATTCTGGTGGGGGCCGCACTCGCTGTATCCGGCGCGCTGATGCAGGGGCTGTTCCGCAACCCGTTGGCCGACCCCGGTCTGGTCGGCGTCGGCGCCGGGGCAAGCCTTGGCGCTGTGCTGGCCATCGTGCTCGGCGGGGCCTTGCCCGCCGGGCTCGCCAGCCTGTTGTCGCAGCATCTGGTGCCGTTTGCCGCCTTTCTGGGCAGCTGGATCGCCACGCTGGTGCTGTATGCCGTGTCATCACGTCAGGGGCGCACGTCGGTGGCCACCATGCTGCTGGCCGGTATTGCGTTTGCATCACTCGCCATGGCCGCAACCGGCATCCTGATCTTTGTCGCCGACGATCAGCAACTGCGCGATCTGACCTTCTGGGGCATGGGGTCACTTGGCGGGGCCAGCTGGCACAAGATCACCGTGGCCGCACCCCTGATCCTGCCCATTCTTGTGCTGTCCCCCCTGCTTGCACGCGGCCTGAACGCACTGGCACTGGGTGAGGCTGCCGCGTTGCATGCGGGCGTTAAGGTTGAACGTCTGAAAACCCTGACCATTCTGTGCGTGGCGGCGGCAACTGGTGCGGCTGTGGCAATTGCAGGCGGCATCGGGTTTATCGGCATCGTCGTGCCGCATCTTTTGCGCCTTGGCACCGGGCCCGACCACCGGTTCCTGCTGCCCAATGCCGCATTGCTGGGCGCATCATTGCTGATCGGGGCGGATATCATTGCCCGCCTGATCGTTGCCCCTGCAGAGCTGCCCATCGGCATCATCACTGCCCTTCTGGGCGCACCCGTGTTCCTTGTGATTTTGCTGCGCAGCCGCGGCATGCTGGACCTGTAGCCCCATGTTGCACGCCACCAACCTGACCGTATCGCTTGGGTCGCGCACCATTCTTCAAGATGTGTCATTCACCGCGCAGGCCGGGCAATTGACCGCCATCGTCGGCCCCAACGGATCAGGCAAATCCACGCTGCTGCGGGCGCTGACCGGCGAATTGCCCTGCATCCGGGGCACCGTCACCCTGAATGGTGCCGATATTGCCAGCACGCATCCGGCACGGCTGGCCGCCATGCGGGCTGTCCTGCCGCAATCCACGCCCTTGGCCTTTCCGTTTCTGGCAGGTGAGGTGGTGGGGTTGGGCGGGCGCGCACAGGGGCTGGCTGACCGCGCCTTGGCCGCAGTTGGGCTGGCCGGGTTTGGCGGGCGGTTTTATCAGGAACTGTCGGGCGGTGAACAACAGCGCGTGCAACTGGCCCGCGTGTTGGCGCAGGTCTGGGGCAGCGCCGGGCCAACCGATACGCCACGCTGGCTTTTGCTGGATGAACCGGTGTCCAGCCTTGATATCGGCCATCAGCTGCTGGTGATGAACCTTGCCCGCGCCTTTGCCGATGCCGGTGGCGGCGTGGTCGCCGTGATGCATGATCTGAACCTGACCGCAATGTTTGCCGATCAGGTCGCGCTGATCAGCAAGGGCCGCATCACAGGGGCAGGCGCGCCGCCCGCCATTCTGACCGATGCCCTGCTGTCACAGGCCTATGATTGTTCGATCACGGTGAATACCGCACCGCGCGATGGCACGTTCGTACTGCCGCACCTCAGCTTGCCCGGCGTCAGTGCCGGGCCCAGTCGGTAAAGCCGAAACCGTTGTAATCGCGCCCGTATGCGGCCCGCGCGGCGGCCTCCAGATCGGGGCCATAGATCGCGCCCAGATCAAACGGCAGCTTTTCCGGTGACGGTGGCAGGGCCGGGCAATCTACCCCCACCTCGGCGCACAGATGCGCAAGGCCCGCTGCCAGCCGGTCTTCGCGCAGCACCAGATCGGGCGGCTGCACCGTGCCAAACCCCTGCAGGATCGCGCGTTGCGTCGCCAGATGCAGCGGCAGTTTCAGTTCGGTCCGCCCTGCCAGAATGTGCTTTACCAGTTCCAGAAACACCAACAGCCCCTCGCGGTAGGCATCTGCATCCGCATAGCCCATGCCCTTGGGTGGCAATTGGTATTTGTGCACCCGCTTCAGATAGGGCCGCAATTCCGGCATCCATTCCTTGGCCACAAAATCACTGAACGCCGCATGCGCCCGCGCAAGCGGGTGGCGCAGCACCGTAAAGCTGCGCTGCCCCGGATTGGCATCGCGCCACTGCCGCAAACCCTGCCGGTCAAACCCGTTTTCCACCGCGCCAAACGCCTGCAACCATTTGCGCATTTGCACATCAGGCCCGCATTTCACCGGCATGAACAGCAAAGGTGCCGCGCGGCTGACCACATACTGCGGCACCGCTGCCGGGCGGCGCGGTTCAAAATGCGGCGTATGTGTCAGGTTGAACCAGTCCAGCCGCGCCAGCCCCGCCTGCATATCTTCCGGGTTCGCCACCTTTTCGATCAGCGGTTCCGGGTTCTGCTTTTTGAACCGGTAATCCAACGCCTCCAACCGCCCCGGCACATCAAGAAACGCCGCAAGCCCGTTCAGCACGCGCAGGTTAAGCACATCATCATAATCAATATAAAATGCCGTCTGCCCCGTTTCCTGCAACCGCCCCAACAGCCGCAACTGAAACTGCTGCAGCGCATTAATCCGGCCCTTGAATTCATCCAGATCAAACGTCGGCCGCACCGTTTTGAGGTGTTTCGTGTTCGCCAGCCACCACTGATCGCTTTCCATCGCGATTTTCCAGCTGACATAGCTTTCCAGCTGGTTGCGCGTCAGAATGATCTTGGCGCAGTCCGCATCATCCACCACCATGTCAAACACGCGCGGATCATGATCGTGGAAATAGCGAAACCCCGACAGTCCCTTGGTCTGTTGCCGCATTGCCAGCAAAAGGCTGCGCGGGTTGGCATCGCGCGCCGCAATATCCACCCCCAGCAATTCCTGCTTGTTTTCCCCACCCATGAAATAGGGGTTGAACGCCTCACCCAGGCAGGCCACCCCCGGAATCGCGTTCAGGTTCGCCTCAAGAAAGTTTGACCCGGTGCGCATTTCTGCAAACACCACAAAACTATGAAACCGGCCCATCTATTTCACCAGATACGGCCGCTCGCGCCGCCCGCCCTTGGGCTGGGTATCATCGCTGGCCGGGAAATCACCCATCAGCACCGGCTGCATGCCCTGATTCCGCAGGTTTTGCAGGAACTGGCCGAATCCTTTCAGATCCGCCATGCGTGGCACCTCGGTCAGCCGGCGCAAGCTGCGCGGGCTGATTTCATCCACGATCATCTGCAACGGCTCCATCGGGTTTTCCACAAACTCCGCCAGCGTCCACACCCGCACCCGCGCCTTCACCCAGCTGGCCCGCATGATGACCAACGCTTCGGTTTCAATCTTTTGCAGCCGCGCCGCCTCTTTGCGGATATCGCCGAAATTCGCGTTCGCATGAAACAACGGCAGCGCCCAGGCCCCCGAAATCACCGAAATCTGCGCATTCGAATCGCCGCAGATGAACGGCAACGCCAACTGGTTATCCGCCGGACCAAACTGAAAACACTGCCGTTCGCCCCGCGTGTTCCAGATCAGGTTGGTCAGGAATGATTTGGGGTTATAGTCGCGCACAAGTGCGGAATCCGACATTGCCCCGTTATACACCGTTTCCCGGCCCGCATAATGCACGCGGTCAGGGGCGAACAAATGCCCATGCGCCCGCGTGCCTGATACCTTGGACAGCCACGTTTCAAAGTTTTCGAACAGCTCCGAAAACCCCTCAAACACCGAATAGGCCGCAGCCGTGCGCCCGTGTTCCAGATCATAGCTTGGAAAGCGGCTTTGCATGTACAGCCCCGCCCGCCCCTTAGTGCGCCGCTCCACTGCCTTGGCAAACAGCCGGTCAATCTTGCCGGGGTTCGGCTCTGCCGCCTGACTGGCCGCATCATCGGTCAGGAACGTCTGGTACAGCTTGCCCGCCTGCGGCCAGATCTTGCGCGCCACAAAACAATCAGACCGCCGCAGCAATTGCAGATGGTCATCATAAAAGATGTGCGGCTTGCCCTGAAAATCAAACTTGCTCAGCGTCAAAGACCGGCTTTCCACATGCGCCGAAACCTGCCGCACCAGCGTCTGGAAATAGGATTCGTCCGGAATCCACACATGGCGGAAATAACGGTCAATCTCGGCCCGTTCCGGGTTTTCCAGAATGGCCGTCAGCGTTGCCCGTGTCAGGCACCACCACTGGCTGCCCAGATGCGGCACGATTCCGTCCGGTACCCGTCTGCGCAGGCCAACCGCGCGCTGTACCTTGACATAGACATCAAACAGCTTGCGCCGTTTGCGCCATGAAAACGGAAACCGCATGGTAAAGCGTTCAATGTTCAGCCCGCCGATCGTCCAGCCCACATCTTGGGTTGTTACAGATTCAATGAAATCGGTTTTCGGGCGTTCATCCAGATAGGCAATCATTTCCGACACCGGTCGCAAAGGCATGCACGACCCCGACGCCAGATACACATGCCGCACTTGCGGAAAGTCGCGCAGCATCAGCGTTGCCGCAGCCTGCGTTGCAGCCACGATGCCCCAGGTGCCCCATTCGCACGCAAAGCGTTTGGAAAACCGCACATTCGGCACATCCGACAGGGCCGCCACCAGCTGTTGATAATTCACCCGGCTTACCCGCGCATCCACATGCACCACTACCGGGCAATCCCGGTCGGCCCAGTGCCGTGCCACCTGCGCCGCCCTGTCCAGCGCCGTATGACACAGCATGAGAAAGCCCACGCTCATGCCCAGTTACCCTTTGACATCAGGCCCAAAATCTCCAGCTGGCGCCAGTTGATATACTTTTCGCTCCACTTGCACCAGAAATCGGGCTGCGCCGCCAACCCTGCCGCATAGGCCTTGTATTCTGCACTGTTGGCATAGTGCTGGCGGCGCTGCATTTCTTCGGTCGCCTTGGCGCTGAATGTATCCAGAAATTTCGCGTGCAACAGGCAGCCTGATGCCTTTTCGCCCCCCGTCTGATCATAAATCAGGTTCAATCCACGCGGCAGCAACATGTGCGTCGAACTTTCATAGGCATAGCTGCGGTGCCATTTGACCAGCGGCGTCTTGTTCAGCGCGGGCGCCTTGGCCGGGGCCTTGTCAAAAAACACCCGCGCGCGCGGCCCGCCTTGAATCCACAGGTTGCCCTGCCAGGGGTTGCGGCGGATGGCGTAATTGCCGCTGTCGAAATACTGCGCAATCTCAAACGGGTCCTGCCCTTCGTGATAGGGCTGCGCGTTGACCGGTCCCTTGGGGTACATGTCCAGAAGCATTGCTGAAAAAGACCGGATCGCCGATGCATCCAGCCAATCGGTCAGCGCGCGCAGTGGCCGGGTTTCGCAGAACGGATAGATCAGGAATTCATCCACATCCACCGTCAGGCACCACCGGCCATCGCCATGACGACGCTGCAGATGGGTCAGCCAATCCACCCCGAAATGTGATCGTTTATAGCTGCCCATGGTGGTCCACAGTGAAACATCCGGCTGCTGCGCCAGAAATTCCCGTGATCCGTCGGTGCTGTCATTGTCCACGATCAGGAAATGATCCACGCCCAGATTGCGGTAGTAGCGCAGGAAATACGGCAGTCGGATACGTTCATTGCGCAGGGTCGACAGCACAAGGATGGCATCAGATGCCAGCTTGGCTGTGCGATCCTGCACAGCTTTCAGTTCGCGCCCCCGCACCCATGCGCGCACATGGGCGCGCTTGCGCCGCAGCCGCAACCGATATGTATCAAACAGACCCACTTGCCCGACCAACCCTTTGGATCATGGTTACCCTGACCACGTCATAACCCCTGATCCTTGACGAAAGCTTGCGATGCTTTCTGCCTAATTGTTGCAAATTTAGCGACAGTTGCCCGCCAAGTAAACCGCGATGCGCTTTCACACCCACCCCCCGCGTGACATCAGCCCCAGTGATTCCAGCTGACGCCACCCCGCATAGCGCTGTGATGCCGCGCACCACAACTGCGGGTTGGCAATCAGCCCGTCATAATAGCCTTCGTACAAGGCAGAGTTGCTGAAGTGCGCGCGCCGGGCTTTTTCTTCCGCCGATTTGGCCACCACGTTCGGCAGAAATTTTGTGTGCAACAGGATGCCACTGGTCATTTCCGCCCCATCCTGACCGTAGCCGTGGTTCAGACCGGGTGGCAAAATCTGATGCGTTGAATTCACATAGGCAAAACTGCGGTCCCATTTCACCAATGGCGTCTTGTTCAGGGTCGGCGCGCGGCGCGGATCATTGGCAAAGAACACCCGCCCCCGCACCCCGCCTTGTATCCACAGGTTGCCCGGCGGGTCTTGGCGTTTGATGCCGTAATTGCCCGCGTCAAACCATGCCAGTACTTGCGTCGGGTCCTGCCCCGGCTGATATGCGGCGTTCGCCAAGGCTCCTTCGGGATACAGGTCCAACATCATGGCGGGCAGCGCGCGCTGGCCCAGACGATCCAGCCAGCCCGTCAATGCCCGCAGATTGCGGGTTTCCCAATAGGGATAGATGAACAGCTCATCCGCATCCAGCGTCAGGCACCAATGGCCGTGGCACAGGCGGTGTTGCAGCCATGTCGTCCAATCCACGCCAAAGCGTGACAGCCGGTAGCTGTGCGGCGTGGACCACAGCGAAACATCAGGTTGCGCCGCCAGATAATCTGCCGTGCCATCATCGCTGGCGTTATCCACGATCAGGAAATGATCAACACCCAAGCGGCGATGATGATCCAGAAAATACGGCAGCCGCAGCGCCTCATTGCGCACCGTCATCACGGCAAGAATGGCATCCCTTGCAAAGACACCCCGCCGCACCTGCCGTAACTGCCCCGCTTTGCGCCACGCCCGGAACAGATACCGCCGCCGTTTCCAGCGCAGGCGGTAGGCCAGCCACAGATCAGCCAAGCTGCGGCCCCCAATCATCCCTGCCCCTATTGCGCCGCCTTCTGCATGGCGATCATGTCATTCAGATAGGCCCCGAATTCATCACGCAGATCAGGCCGCGCCAGCCCGAACGCCACTGTCGCCTGCAGGAACCCCGCCTTTGATCCGCAATCGTACCGCTGCCCCCGGAACCGGTAGCCGAACACATTGCTTTCGCCCTTGGTTTCTTCGGCAATCGCATCCGTCAGCTGAATTTCCCCGCCTGCGCCCTGCTTCATCCGGTTCAGGTTGTTCAACACCTTGGGTGACAGGATATACCGCCCGATCACCGCCAGATTGGACGGCGCATCTTCCGCCTTGGGCTTTTCCACCATGCCCTTCACCCGCACGATCGACCCCATATCCTCGGCCACATCCAGCACGCCGTAAGATGATGTGCGTTCCGGTGATACCTCCATCGCTGCCACCATGTTGCCCCCCGTCTGGGCATAGGCCTCAACCATCTGCTGCAAACACGGCGTTTCTGCCGCGATCACATCATCCGGCAGCAGCACCGCAAAGGGTTCATTGCCAATCAGCCGCCGCGCGCACCACACCGCATGGCCCAAACCCATCGGCCGGTTCTGCCGCACATAGGCAATCGCGCCGCTGTCCATGTTGGTATCCTTCAGGATCTCCAGCATGTCGGTCTTGCCCTTGCGGCGCAGTTCGGATTCCAGTTCGGGCGCGTTGTCGAAATAATCTTCCAGCGCCGATTTACCCCGGCTGGTCACAAAGATGAATTCCTTGATACCCGCCGCCCGCGCCTCATCAATCGCGTATTGGATCAGCGGGCGGTCAACCAGCGTCATGATCTCTTTCGGGATCGACTTGGTCGCCGGCAAGAACCGCGTACCAAGGCCCGCAACCGGAAACACTGCTTTGCTGATCTTCTTGATCTTTGTCAGATTTGCCACGCGCCACACACCTTTTTATCTATATTGTACCCGCTGCGCGCCGCAAGGGAATCCGCAAACGTCACGAAGCTGTCCATTGCATCCTTAAGATCACAGGATCAGGGGAAATTATTGCCGTTTCATACCCTTTGTCGGGGCGCAAATCCGCATGCGTCAGAATTTTGCCGAAGATTTGATGAATTGCGCGGGGTTCAGCCCATGGCCGCCAGCATCGCCTCAATCACCGGCACGTCGCTGGGGTTGTTCAATTCCCAGAACTGCCGCCCGCGCGCTGCCACCTCAACGCACAAGACCTTGCGCCCGTTTTCCAGAAAGCGCAGCTGCTCCAGCCCCTCCAGCACCTCCAGAGGCCCCACCGGCCATGCCGGATAGGCCATCAGCGCCGCCGGGCGGTAGGCGTAAACCCCCACATGGTGAAACACCGGCGTCGCCTCATCATCGCCGTAGCTGCGCCCGGTGTAGGGGATCACTTCCTTGGAAAAATACAAGCCCCGCCCGCCTGCGCCAAACACCGCCGTCGTGCCGCCCACACGCCCCGCCCGCCGGTCAGCCAGAAACCCCGCCACCGCGCGCCCGTCACAGCGCAGCACCGGTGTGGCGATATCAGCCTCTGCATCACCCAAAAGCCCGGCAATCAGGTCTTCCACAAACCACGCAGGTGTCAGCGGCGCATCACCTTGCAGGTTCACCACCACATCAAACCCCGGCAACTGATGCACCACCTCCGCGCAGCGTTCCGTGCCGTTTTGGGCGGCGGAACTGGTCATCACCACATCCGCACCAAAGCCCTTCGCATGGTCTGCAATGCGCTCATCATCCGTCGCCACCACCACACGGGTCACGCCACGCACACCCATTGCCGCCTCCCAACTGCGGCGGATCAGGGTTTTCGCGCCGTCTGGCCCCGTCAATGAAACCAACGGCTTGCCGGGATAGCGCGTGCTGGCATAGCGCGCAGGAATCGCAATCAGAACGCTCATTTCAGATCAACCCCCGGCGCATAGGCAATGAAATGCGGGTTGTCCCAGCCGGCCTTACCATAGGCCAGGGGCGTATGGTCATCAAACCGCACCACATGCCCGCCCGCCCCGCGCAGCACCGCATCGCCTGCCGCCGTATCCCATTCCATCGTGCGCCCCAGACGCGGATACAAATCCGCCTCGCCCGTGGCCACCAGACAAAACTTCAGCGATGACCCGGCAGATGTGCTGTCGGCCACCGCATACTTGCCGATGTAATCCTCCAGCGCCTGATCCCGGTGTGATTTCGACGCCACCACCATCAGCGCCGCATTGTCAGGCCTGCGCACCCGCACAGGCGCCACTGGCCCCGGCACATCCTTGGCAAATGCGCCCGTCTCCTCAACCGCCTGCCCACCTGCCTGCGTGTAAAACAGCCGCCCCAACGCTGGCGCATAAACCACCCCGCGCACCGGCACGCCGTCGTGCACATAGGCAATGTTCACCGTGAAATCCCCGCCGCGTTTCACGAATTCCTTGGTGCCATCCAGCGGGTCCACAATCAGAAACGTCGCCGCCCGCAACGCATGGCTGTCTGCCTGTTCTTCCGTGATCAGCACCACATCCGGAAACGCCGCCCGCAGGCCCGCTGATATCAGCGCATCCGCCGCCTCATCTGCGGCTGTCACCGGGCTGCTGTCCCCCTTTGCGCGCACTTCAAAATCCGGGCCATCATAGACCTTCATGATGGCATCGCCCGCTTGCAGCGCCAGACGGCGGATCACCGGAATAAGGGTCGCAAAATCCATCTGGTACTCCTGCACAGGGTTTTGTTGAAATCTGGTGCGCGTCGCTTTATCATGCAGCGTCAAGGGAACAGCAAGATTTCCCTGTCAACAAAGCAGCAACCGCGCTGCATGAGGTCAGGCAATGTTCCGGGTCAACCGCCCAAAGACGCACACCAGCACCACGTTCGACATGCTCGAACTGATCTTTCACGCTGCCGTCCGTGCCGTGCGCAAGGGGCACAGGAATGCGCTTGGCGGGCTGTTGATGAACATCCTGCAAACCGTGATCCTGATTTTGGTGTTCTGGTTCATGGGCACCTATCTGGGCATGATGCGCAACGCCATTCATGGTGGCAACTTTGTTGTCTACATCATGTCCGGCATTTTCCTGTTCATGACCCATACCAAGGCCATCGGTGCCGTCGCCAAGGCTGAGGGGCCGACATCGGCCATGATGCTGCACGCGCCGATGAACACCATCGTGTCCATCGCATCCTCCGCACTCAGCGAGTTGTATCTGCAAACGCTGTCCGCCGCCGTCGTGCTTTATGTTTACCACGCCGCCTTTACGCCCATCACCATTGATGATCCGGCTGGAACCATGGCGATGTTCCTGCTGGCATGGGGGTCAGGCGTGGCCATCGGCATGATCTTCAAGGCCATCACCCCCTGGGCCCCTGATTTCTTTGGCGTGTTCATCTCGGTCTATTCCCGCGCCAACATGATCGCGTCGGGCAAGATGTTTGTCGCCAATTCCCTGCCCCCCCATATCCGGCAGTACTTTGACTGGAACCCCCTGTTCCACGCCATTGACCAAAGCCGCGGCTATGTGTTCCTGAATTACGATCCCCGCTACACAACCATCGGCTACCCGATCAAGGTGATGTGCGTCTGCCTGCTGATCGGGTTGATGGCCGAATTCTACACCCGCAAGCACGCCTCCGTCAGCTGGGGCGCCGGGCGATAGGTGCCGATTACCGCCCACCTTACCCCTGACACCCCGCATTCGTGCAAAATTTGACTGTTCCACCTGCACGGCACCGTTGCAGCCAGAAATGACCGCCCCTATATACGCTCTGCAATCGGCCCCGTACCGGGCCAGTCTTCATTCCCGCCGCCGGTGCCTGATGGGGCCGGCAGAAGGGACAATCGCCTGACTGAAAGGGATCACACATGGCTAAAGTCATCGGTATCGACCTTGGAACCACCAATTCCTGCGTTGCCATCATGGACGGCGCGCAACCCCGCGTCATCGAAAACGCCGAAGGCGCGCGTACCACGCCCTCGATCGTCGGTTTCACCGAAACCGAACGTCTGGTCGGACAGGCCGCCAAACGGCAGGCCGTCACCAACCCCACCAACACCGTCTTTGCCGTCAAGCGCCTGATCGGCCGGCGCATGGATGATGCCCATCTGGCCAAAGACAAGAAAAACCTGCCCTACACGCTGACCAACGGCGGCAACGGCGATGCCTGGGTTGAAGTGCGCGGTGAAAAATTCTCGCCCGCCCAGGTCTCGGCCATGATCCTGCAAAAGATGAAGGAAACGGCCGAATCCTATCTGGGTGAAACCGTCACCCAGGCCGTCATCACCGTGCCCGCCTATTTCAACGATGCCCAGCGTCAGGCCACCAAGGACGCAGGCAAGATCGCCGGGCTTGAGGTGCTGCGCATCATCAACGAACCCACCGCCGCGGCCCTCGCCTACGGCTTGGACAAGAAAGACACCAAAACCATCGCCGTCTATGACCTTGGCGGCGGCACCTTTGACATCACCATTCTGGAAATCGACGACGGCCTGTTCGAAGTAAAATCCACCAACGGCGATACCTTTCTGGGTGGCGAAGACTTTGACATGCGCATCGTCAACTATCTGGCCGATGAGTTCCGCAAGGAACACGGCGTTGACCTGACGCTGGACAAAATGGCCCTGCAGCGCCTGAAAGAGGCGGCTGAAAAGGCCAAGATCGAACTGTCATCCGCCAACCAGACCGAAATCAACCAGCCGTTCATCAGCATGAACAGCAACACCGGTCAGCCCTTGCACCTTGTGGTCAAGATGACCCGCGCCAAGCTGGAAACGCTGGTCGGTGACCTGATCAAGGCCTCGATCAAACCCTGTCAGGCCGCGCTCAAGGATGCCGGCCTGTCGATCGGTGACATTGACGAAGTCGTGCTGGTCGGCGGTATGACCCGCATGCCCAAGGTGATCGAAGAGGTCACCAAATTCTTTGGCAAGGAACCCCACAAGGGCGTGAACCCTGATGAGGTCGTGGCCCTTGGTGCCGCCATTCAGGCGGGCGTGCTGCAGGGCGATGTCAAGGATGTGGTCCTGCTTGATGTGACCCCGCTGTCGCTGGGCATTGAAACCCTTGGCGGCGTGTTCACCCGCCTGATTGACCGCAACACCACCATCCCTACCAAGAAATCGCAGATCTTCTCGACCGCCGAAGATAACCAGAACGCCGTCACCATCCGCGTGTTCCAGGGCGAACGTGAAATGGCCGCCGACAACAAGATGCTGGGTCAA
Organism: Rhodobacterales bacterium; assembly: GCA_043751715.1. GTDB lineage: Bacteria > Pseudomonadota > Alphaproteobacteria > Rhodobacterales > Rhodobacteraceae > JAAFHS01. The sequence continues at coordinate 13,118 of JAYUZO010000010.1, forward strand.
TTCAACCTTGAACACATCCCCCCCGCCCCGCGCGGTATGCCGCAAATCGAAGTGACCTTCGATATTGATGCCAACGGCATCGTGTCTGTCGGCGCCAAGGACAAGGGCACCGGCAAGGCGCAGCAGATCACCATTCAGGCCTCGGGTGGCCTGTCTGATGAAGATATCGAAAAGATGGTCCGTGATGCCGAGGCGAATGCCGAAGGTGACAAGGCCCGCCGCGAGCTGGTTGAGGCCAAAAATCAGGCCGAAGGCCTGCTGCATTCCACCAAGAAAAGCATCGAGGAACACGGCGAAAAGGTTGATCCTTCCACGGTCGAGGCCATCGAACTTGCCATGTCCGCGCTTGAGGACGTGCTGAAAACCGATGACGCCGGCAAGATCAAGGGCGGCATCCAGAACGTGACCGAGGCCGCCATGCGGCTGGGTGAGGCGATCTACAAGGCCTCCGCAACCGATTCCGGTGATGATGACAGTGACCGCGCCCGTGACGTGGATGATGATATCGTCGACGCCGATTTCGAAGACCTTGGCGAAAAGAAGCGGAAATAACACCGCTGGACTGGACAGAAGGGGCGGCTTGGAAACAGGTCGCCCCGCCCGGTTTCTGATGTAAGGTTTGCCATGGCGAAGCGCGATTATTACGACATTCTGGGGGCGGCACGTGGATCTTCGGCAGAAGAGCTGAAAAAGGCCTATCGCACCAAGGCCAAAGAGCTGCACCCCGACCGAAACACCGATGACCCCACAGCCGAGGCCAAGTTCAAAGAGGTGAACGAGGCCTACGATGTGCTGAAGGACGACAATAAAAAGGCCGCCTATGACCGCTACGGTCATGCCGCGTTTGAGGGTGGCGCGGGCGGCGGTCAGCGCGGCGGCTTTCAGCAGGGTGATTTCGCATCGTCATTTTCCGACGTGTTCGAAGACCTGTTCGGTGATTTCATGGGCGGCCAGCGTGGCGGCGGTGGCGGGGGCCGCAGTCGTGCGCAACGCGGGTCTGACCTGCGCTATAACCTGCGGGTCTCGCTGGAGGAATCCCACAAGGGCATCCAGAAAACTATCAATGTGCCATCGTCGCAAACCTGCGATATTTGCACCGGCACCGGGGCCGAAGGTGGTGCTGAACCCGTCACCTGCCCCACCTGTTCCGGCATGGGCAAGGTGCGCGCGCAGCAGGGCTTTTTCACCGTCGAACGCACCTGCCCCACCTGCAACGGCATGGGCCAGATCATCAAGAACCCCTGCCGCGCCTGCGCAGGGCAGGGCCGGGTTGAAAAGGAACGCGCGCTTTCGGTGAACATTCCCGCAGGCGTGGAAACCGGTACCCGCATCCGGCTGGCTGGTGAGGGCGAGGCAGGCCTGCGTGGCGGGCCGCAAGGTGATTTGTATATCTTCATCGAGGTCAAGGACCACGCTATTTTCCAGCGCGATGGCATTCACCTGTTCTGCCGCGTGCCTGTCAGCATGGGCACCGCCGCCTTGGGTGGTGAGGTTGAGGTACCCACGATTGATGGCGGCTCCAGCCGCGTCAAGGTGCCGGCGGGCGCGCAAACCGGCAAACAGATGCGCCTGCGCGCCAAAGGCATGCCCGCCCTGCGTGGCGGCGGTGTGGGTGATATGCTGATCGAATTGGCGGTGGAAACCCCGGTGAACCTGACCACGCGGCAAAGGGAGTTGCTGCGCGAATTCGAAAAGCTGAGCGAGGAAAACAATCCCGAAAGTGCCGGGTTCTTTTCCAAGGTGAAAGGCTTCTGGGACGGCATGAAAAGCTGATCTGCAGCATCCCGCCGTTCAGGACGTGGCAGGGTCGAATGGTCGCATAACAAAGGCCCGACATGAACCTACATCCTTTTGGTAAGACGCAGACGAGCCAAAAGGAGTGCATGTCGTGCCGCATCGTCAGCCTGACGAAACCGCCCTGAGTGTCACGCATTACAAACCTGTCGGGATTGGTGACAGGGTTGCATTCGGGGCTGTAAAGTTCCTGCGTTTCTTTGCCGATCTTTTCTTTCGCCACCGCTATGGTCACCGCGCCGTCGTGCTTGAAACGGTTGCCGCCGTGCCCGGTATGGTGGGTGGCATGCTGACGCATCTGCGCTCGCTCCGCCGGTTTCAGGATGATCGTGGCTGGATCAAGACCCTGCTCGACGAGGCCGAGAATGAACGCGCCCACCTGATGACCTTTATTCAGGTGGCCCAGCCGAACTGGTTTGAACGTGCGCTGATCATCCTGGCCCAAGGGATATTCTTCAACGGATTCTTTATCTTCTACATCCTGTGGCCGCGCGTGGCGCACCGTTTTGTCGGCTATCTGGAGGAAGAGGCGGTTTACAGCTATACACAATATCTTGCAGATATTGATGCAGGCCGCGCGGAAAACGTGCCAGCCCCCAAATTCGCGATCGACTACTGGAACCTGCCCGAAGACGCCCGCCTGCGCGATGTCGTGATCGTCGTGCGGCAGGATGAGGCCGGACACAGGGACGTGAATCATCGGTTCTCGGACGAGATGGCCGGCCGGATCGACCAGCTGGTGCCGGAAAAGTAGGTTGCGTTAACCCTTCGTTCACGATGCTTGTGCCAGGCTCGCGCCATGGTCCGCATTCATGCCTTCAACGAAGCCCCGCTTCCCCTCTTCACCCCATCCGGGGATGAAGATGAGGCCTTGCGCGCCACCCCCCTGCCCGAACGCCTGCCCAGCTATATCGCCGATCACCGCAAACGTCTACGCACCCGGTTCATGGAGGGGGGGGCGCAGGCCATGCCTGACTATGAACTGCTGGAACTGATCCTGTTCCGCGCCATTCCCCGGCAGGATGTCAAACCGCTCGCCCGCCTTTTGCTGGATACGTTCGGTGATCTGAACCGCATTATCACAGCCCCCGCACCCCGGCTGCTATCGGTCAAAGGCGTTGGTGAAGCCGTTGTTCTAGAACTGAAAATCCTTGAGGCGTCGGCCCAGCGCATGATGCGCGCGCGCGTGATGCAGCGCCCCGTCCTCACCTCATGGGATGCATTGCTGGATTATTGCCACACCGCCATGGCCCACCGTGAAACCGAAACCTTCCGCGTGCTGTATCTTGACCGAAAGAATGTACTGATCGCCGATGAAGAACAGGCGAAAGGCACGGTTGACCATGTGCCCGTCTACCCGCGCGAGGTGGTCAAACGCGCGCTGGAACTGAACGCATCAGCACTGATTCTGGTGCACAACCACCCATCGGGCGACCCCACGCCATCAGGTGCCGACCATGCAATGACCGCCCAGATCAAGGACGCAGCCGAGGTGTTGGGCCTGACATTGCATGATCACCTGATAATCGGCAAATCACGCGAATTGTCTTTCAGGGCAGAGGGTTACCTGTAACCCTTGGCCGCAGCCACACCTCAACCCGCCGGTTCAGACCCCGGCCCACCGATGTGGTATCACAGGCCATTGGCAGCACTTCGCCAAAGGCCACCACACGTGGCAAGCGGTCTGCGGGCAAATCCGGCGCAGCCTCTGCCAAGGCCCCGGCAATACCCTCGGCCCGGTCCTGCGCCAGCGCCAGATTGGCCGCAGCATCGCCTGACCCATCTGAAAAGCCTGCGAATATCATCTCCTGATCGGCAAATTGCCCCGCCTCCAGCAGCTGCGCCAGATCCGCCAGATTTTGCTGTGAATTGGCATCCAGCGAACTGGACCCATCCTGAAACCGAAAGGTCAATGACAGTCGGTCCGCCCCCGCCATCACACTGACCAGTGCCTGCAGATCGGCCAAAGCCACCCCTTCACCCGCCCCCTGAATGGCGTTGATCAGGCGCAGACCATCGGCCGTCATCGCTTGCGTTTCCGGGCGGCGGTCCACATACCCCGCCGCTGCAATCACCGCCTGTGCCGGCGGTGTCGGCAAAAAATCCAGAAACTCCCGCGCCAGCAGCGGCAATCTTCGGCGCGGAGTCAGCAGGTAGATCGGCATGGAAAGCGGGTAATCCTCGGCCTTCACCGCAAGGGGCGTAGGCAGCAAAGGAAAGCTGCAACTGTCGGTCAGCGGCAGCCGCCGCGCCGGGCCCTGTTGTGATTGCCCCATGATTGCAAGGGCATAGGGGTCATGTGCCACACCCGCCGCAAGGCTGGCCATATCCGCGTGCAGCACTTCGGCCTTCACCTCACGCCCCAGGCGTGCCGCCAAAGCACGCTGCAAATCAGTTTCCGGGGCCAGCGCATGCAGCACGATGGGCATGTCCGGCCCGCCAATCGCCGCCCAGTTCGCAACCTCACCCGCCAGCACCGCCGCCAGATCCCGCGATGAGATGACAGGGGTCAGGTTATCTGCCGCCACAACAGGGATCAGCGCATCCATCGCTATCGCACGGTTCCCAAGCGCCGGGTCCAACGCCGCCGCCACGGCAAATTCAGCCTCGCCCGCGATCAGCGCCGCAGACGCTTCATCCGGCAGCATGGGCGCAAAACTGATCCCGGCCAAGGGTTTGCGCGTGGCCGGGTCCAGCAGGCTTGCTTCATAGACCGGCCCGGTGGCCTGCACGTAAATCAGACCACGCTGGCGCGCAAAGGCTGCAATCAGCGGCGGCACCAGTGCTGCACCCGCATCAGGCGCGCCCACAAATCGCAGAATGGCATAGGGTGCGGTCAGTTCCGGGCAGCCCGGCCCTTCGCAGATCACCCCTTGGGCATCCAGCGTCAGCGCGCCATAGCTTGTGCTGATCCGGTAAAATTCGCCATCAAAGCCCTGCAGCACACCGTCCAGCCGCAAACCGCCCTCACGCGCGGTCAGCGTAACATCCTGCGCGACGGCATGCGTGGTCAGGGCAAGAAACAGCGCCGTACAACCCGCCCACAGGCCCATATCACCTCTGCGAAAAACCTAGTTTGCAGCAGCGATAGTCAGGTCTGTCAAAAGATTCTTCAACACCAGAATGTCGCCCACAGCATCACAATCGGGCATCGCGAGCGTCAGGTCGGCGATATACACATTGCCCGCCAGCGTCATGATCGTTTCACCCAGCAGTTCGCGCCCACAGGTGGCATCGGTCACAGCGGCCTCGATCACGAAATCTGCGTTGGCGGCAATACCGGCAGGAAAGGTGTAAACCTCTGCCAGCATTGGCAAATCTACGCCCGGTTCACCCAGCAAGGTGATAAACCCGCCGACACCGGCAAGGCCCGTGGTCGGCATCTGCGGCTTGGCGGCGGACACATGGCCCGGCTC
>JAYUZO010000011.1:0-29613 GCA_043751715.1 Rhodobacterales bacterium
ACATTCGGCATTGTAGAATAACGGGATGGGGCCGCACCTCTATGGTCCGGCCCCATCCCCCTATGCGGTTGCAGCCGCCAAAGCCTGATCCAGATCGGCGATCAGGTCGCGCACATCTTCGGTGCCGATGGACAGGCGCACCACATTCGGCCCCGCACCTGCCCTGATCTGCGCCGCCTCATCCAACTGACGGTGCGTTGTTGATGCCGGGTGAATGACCAGTGACCGCGTATCACCAAGGTTGGCCACATGGCTGAACAGCTTTAACGCATCCACCAGTTTCATACAGGCGCCATAGCCGCCCTTGACCCCAAAGGTGAACAGCGCCCCCGGCCCCTTGGGTGTGATCATCTTTGCCAGATTGTGATAAGGTGATGATGGCAGGCCCGGATAGGTCACCACATCCACCCGCGCATCTTGTGCCAGATAATCCGCCACCACCTGCGCATTTTCCACATGCCGCTGCATCCGCAGCGACAGCGTTTCAATCCCCATCAGCGTGTAATGCGCGCCTTGCGGGTTCATCGTCATGCCCAGATCGCGCAGGCCCACCGCAATGGAATGGAACGTAAACGCCATCCCCCCCAGTGCCGCATGAAAATTCAGCCCATGATAGGCCGGTTCGGGTGCGGCCAGCGACGGGAACTTGCCGCTCGCCGTCCAGTCAAACTTGCCGCTGTCGACCACCACGCCGCCCGTGACCGTACCATTGCCCGTCAGGTATTTCGTCGCCGAATGCACCACCAGCGTCGCGCCATGTTCAATCGGGCGGCACAGATATGGCGTGGCCGTCGTGTTATCCACGATCAGCGGAATGCCATGCCGGTCTGCCACCCGCGCAATCGCCGGCAAATCGGAAATCGCACCGCCGGGGTTGCAGATTGTCTCACAGAACAGCGCCCGCGTATTGTCATCAATCGCCGCCGCAATTGCATTCGGATCATCAAAATCCACAAACTTGGCCGACCAGCCGAATTTGCGGATGGTGTTCGAAAACTGCTGGATCGTGCCGCCGTACAGCCGGGTCGATGCCACCACGTTGCAACCGGGGCTCATCAGCGGAAACAGCGCCATGATCTGTGCTGCATGCCCCGATGAACAGCACACTGCCCCCACGCCGCCCTCCAACGCCGCCACCCGCGCACCAAGGGCCGACACCGTAGGGTTGGTCAGGCGGCTGTAGATATAGCCAACCTCCTGCAGGTTGAACAGTTTCGCCGCATGGTCCGCATCACGGAACACATAGGCGGTGGTCTGGTAAATCGGCACCTGCCGCGCGCCGGTGGCGGGGTCTGGTGCGGTGCCTGCATGGATTTGCAGCGTATCAAAGCCGAGTGTGTTGGTCATCAAAGCCTCCCCTGAACATCGCGCTGACGTTAGGCGAGGCGGGGGGGGCTGTGAACCCCCCTCGAAAGGTGTGAACGCGCTAGATGATCAGCAGATGATCGGCCGTCAGCGTGGCCCCCGCCTGCAGATCGGCCAGCAGTGTGGCCTTTCCCGCGCCTGTGCCATCGCCATCAAACCACAGCGTGTTGTCGGTGGTGCGATAGATAAAGCGGTCGGCTGCATCCTGTGCGGCCGCCACCGTGCTGGTCACGAAATCGGCCGCCGCCACGGCACCCGCATAGGCACCGTAGGCAAATGCTGAACCTTCGATCAGGATATGGTCAACGGCTGCGTTGAAATCATGAATGAAATCGCCCGCGTCCGGTTTGGTTTCAAACACGAACAGATCGGCCCCTTCACCGCCCCACAGCCTGTCACGCGACGCTCCGCCAACCAGCCTGTCATCGCCTGCGCCGCCATACAGGAAATCCACCGCAGCGCCGCCCGCAAGGGTGTTGTTCAGCGCATCACCTGTCAGGTAATCGCGGTATTTGGTGCCGGTTACGGTTTCAATGCTTGCAAACGTGTCACCCAGCACCGCCGCGCCCGTGTCCCGGGCAGGTGCGCCCAGATCAACCGTCACTCCGTAGGTCAGCCCTGACAGATCAAGCACATCGTCGCCGAAACCGCCGTCAATCACCTCGGCCCCGTTGCCCGGAATGAACCGGTCATCGCCTGTGCCCCCCAGAATGGTGCCAATCACCACGCCGCCCCGGCCATCATAGGAATCGTTGCCGTCGCCCAGCGAAACCATGCCGCGCAGCGTGCCCTTGTTGATCACATTGTCCGATCCAAGCCCGCCCAGAAAGGCAAAATTGGGTGATTCTACCGTGCCTGTATTGGTGAAATTCAGCGTGCCCGACCCGAATTTATGCCACACTCCGGCAACAATCCCGCTCATGAAGCCGCTGTTCGCCACCGTCGTTGTTCCCGCATCGCGCACAAACAGGCTGGCCCCGGACCCCTGCGCCACAATGCTGCCTGCGTTGGTCAGCACTGACCCCACGCCATCCAGGATCACCCCGTCCGCATCCACAATGGAGCCATCATTGGCTGTTTCAATCCGCCCGGACGCTGCGATTGCTACTGTCTGTGCTGCAGATGTGCCGATCATGTTGATCCCGTCATCCCAGCCCAGCATGGTGCCGGACACCGTGATCCTGTGCTGCCCATCCCATGTGGTGACAGCATCGGTGTTGGTGGAACGGATGGTCACACCAGCCCCCACATTCAGATCATCGTTTCCATAAAGGATATAAACGTGACCTTCGGTTGTTTGGCTGACGGCTTCAATCGGCATAACGGACCCTGATGGTTAACACGTTGCAATTGCTAAATTATTACCACAATCTTGCCACAATGTCAGCCCCATTCACCTTAGGCACGTTCATCCTTGGGGCTGCCCATCACGACAAAGGTAGTGATTGAGGCAACCTGCGCGATCACGCCCAGCACCTCGGTATGAAAATGCTTGTAGGCCGCAAGGTCGGCAGCCTCTACCCGCAAAAGGTATTCCACGGTGCCGGTGACGTTATGTATTTCACGCACCTCTGGCGCGCGCGCGACGGCGCGTTCAAACGCCTCTTGGGCTGCCTTGGTGTGCAGGTTCAGCCCCACGGTCAGATACGCCACAAACCCTCGCCCGGTCTTGGCAGGGTCCAGCACAGCGCGGTAGCCCTTGATGATGCCCTGCCGTTCCAGGTCCTGCACGCGGCGCAGGCAGGCACTGGGCGACAGGCCAACGCGTGCGGCCAGATCAATGTTGGTGATCCGGCCATCACGGGTCAGTTCACGCAATATCCGGTCGTTCAGATGATCAATGTGATTCATAAGTTGCAAAAATAGTGCAAATGCCCGCATGAACGCAATTATTCAGCGGCCAAAGTGGTGCAGTGTTGCGTAATGACACCTGAGCAGTTCCTTGCCCTGATCGGCTTTGCCTTTGTCACCTCGGTGACGCCGGGGCCAAACAACATGATGCTGATCGCGTCGGGTGCGAATTTCGGGTTTCGTCGTACCATCCCGCATATGCTGGGCATTTCCATCGGACATCTGGTGATGACGCTGGTGGTGGGGCTTGGGCTTGCCGGGCTGGTGCATCAGGAACCGCGCGTGCTGGTGGTGCTGAAATGGGTCAGCGTGGCCTATCTGGTTTGGCTGGCGTGGAAGCTGGCCACAGCAGCCGCCCCCAAAGGCACCACAGGCACGGGCCGGCCAATGACCTTTCTGGCGGCGGCGGCCTTTCAATGGGTCAACCCAAAGGCTTGGACGATGTCGCTCGGGGCCGTATCGGCCTATGCCTCCGAGGCGACCGTTACCAATGTCGCCATCATCGCCACCGTCTTTGCCGTCATCAACCTGCCATCCGTTTCGGTGTGGACAGTGGCAGGCGAACAATTGCGCCGGTTCCTGACCAGCCCCGCCCGCCTGCGGGTTTTCAACTGGACCATGGCCGCGCTGCTGGTGCTGTCACTGTGGCCCGTGATCACGCATTAAAGCCTGATTCGCTGCACATGGTTAACGCAGCAATCGCCGCTATGTCGTCGGGGCCGATGCTGGCCAATTTCTGGCCTATTTCTGGCCCAAATCCATACTTTTAACTTCCCGTTAACCCGACCAATTAACACAGCGCGCGCAATGGCTTAGCGGAACCACAGCCCCTCGGCCCTGATCCTGTTGCGTATCATCTGTTCACGCCGCGGCAAATCACCCCGATCAAACATGCTGCGCACCTGCGCACCCTTGCCCTGATAGATCAGCTTCTTGAACGGCTCATACTCCCGCAGCACCCGCTTGACCGGGTTCGGGGCTGCAACCGCCTCCAGTACCTCCACCACCCTGTCGCATTCGCGCGCATACAGCAGCGGCAGTGCGCGCCAATGGCAGGTCACATCGCCATCAAGGCCCGCCAGATCAGGCCCCGGCCGCCCGCCGCCAAGGCTGTGAATGACCAGCGGCAAGGCCACCTGATCCAGCCACGGATGCAACTCCTGCACCACCAGCTCGCGTGGCCGCGCGTCCCGTATGTCCTTGGCAAAGCGCAGGAATTTTTCTCCAAACACCTGTGGGCTGCGGCCAAAAAACCATCCTGCGTTGAAATACATGTAGCGTTTCCAGTAATCTTCCGGCTGCGCCAGATCCAGCGTCGGGGCCATATCCAGCCCGAATTTCGTATAAAGCGATCCCCAGATTTCTTCGTATCCGGGGCCATACAGCTCGATCACCGGCCACGTCCCCTCGCGCCGCATCGACGCTGCAGGGCGGTCAAAATCAAACGGCACAGCCCCCAGATCACCCGTGATCAGCGTATCGGTATCAAGGAAAACAAACGGCGCATGCGGCAGCGCCGCCAGCGCCTCGATCTTGTTGCCATAGGGGTAATCCTGCCCGAACACCTTGTTTTCAAACGGCAAAAACACAGCCCCCAGATCGGCCAGCAGTGCGCGCACCTCCGGGTCCGTCACCCTTGGGTCACCCTTCCACCGCGCCCCCGGCTGCGGTTCAGCAAGGTACAGCGTGCCGGTGAACGATGGCGCATGCGCGCGCAAGGATGCCGCCAGTAGCACCGCCTCGTACTGCAACCGCCCGCCTTGGGCGATGGCGATGATGTTGAACGAATTCATGGACTTGGCGTAAAGCGCAGTGAAAGGCAGGACATGCCGCCATCCAGTTTGGCACATTCGCTGTTACCGATTTCCACCACGCTGTAGCCCGCCGCCAGAACGGTATCGCGGGTGCGCGGAAAGCCTGCGGGAAACAGCACGATGTCATTGAACCTTATGGCATTGGCGGCAGCCTCTTCGCCATCTGCCACATCAATGATGCGGTAGCCGTCAAAGCAGCCACTGGCCGACAGGCGGCGGGTGGACAGCACGCAGTCCGCGTCCATCAGGCTGCAATCGGTTTTGAAATGCAGCACACCGGGCGGGGTGAACACCTCGCGCACGCGGTGGCCCCAACCCGTTGCAATCGTTGCCATTTCCGCCACGCCTGCGGCATCCGTGCGGGCTGACCGGCCCACCAGAACCTCACGCCCGGTCACCAGAATATCGCCGCCTTCAATGGAGCCCGGCCCGTTGATCCATGCAATCTGGCCGAACAATCCGGTCAAAGTCGGCGCCATTTCAGCGGCCTCACCCAGACGCGTGGCAGCACCGGGGCGCATGATGATGGCACCTTCAGGCAGGCACAGGGCAGTGTCTTCGACAAACAGCGCATCGGGGTAGGCGGGCAGGGCGGGCAGTTCAATGACCGTGGCCCCGGTGCTGCGCAGGGCGGCAATATAGGCAGTGTGATCGGCCTGCATGGCTACCAGATCAGGTGTGCCCGTATCCACTGCGCGCAGACCTGCCGTAACGCTCGCGCTGGGCGCGCGCGTGATCGCATGGGTGAAATGGGTGGATGGGTGCGACATCTGGGCCTCCGGCTTGCGCAACATGATGTGCCAGTGCGCGCGGCGGCTGGCAAGCCTATCCCGCCCATGGCAGCGCAAAGAACGAATGGAACACCCACCGCCACCACGCATGGTTGATGAACTGCGCCACCACGATCTGCGCCCCAAGAGCGGCCCCTGCTGCCATCGCGATGGCCAGCCAAAGCGTGGTCAGCAAACGGCTGCGGGCGTGTGCGGGTTGCGCAATCTCGGCGGCCAAGGCGCCATCCCACAGGCCGGGGCGCTGTCCTGCGGCGCGTGCGGCTGCGCGGGCATAAATGCGCGCGGCCATACTGCGCAGCACCCACAGCGCAGCAAAGGCATAGGCCGCGGTGACAAATGCCAGCCAGCCGCGCAACGCGGCGATCTGGCCCGGCGTCATCGCGTCAATCGCAGGGAACGCCCCCGGTGCCAGTGCGGCAAACCCGTGCATCCCGACAAAGGGCAGCGCCGCCGCATTGGTCAGCACCGCCAGCCCGGCAATGCGCCAGCCCGCCTGCGCCATCACCCCCCGGATGCGGCGCAGCTGAAATATCGCTGCCAGCCGCCCCTCTGCCGCCATATGCGCCAGCATGAACGGGATCACCGGCAGCAGCAGCGCCGCCATCAGCAGGCCCGTCACAAACACCACCGGCCTGGCAAAGGCCTGCTCATAGCCTTTGTTGAACGAATTCTCCCATCCTGCCCACCATGCCCCCAGCCACAGCGCGCTGAACGGCAGGGACCATGCCATCAGCGCTGCCAGCGTGCGCAGGCCCATGCTGATTTTTGCGGCCAGCCCGCCCAACGCACGCTCCCACCGGCCTGCGCCCTGTGCGCCTATGATCCAGTCCGGTGCATCGGTTGCCATGTCAAAGCGCTGCCTGATGCGCCAAGCCATCCGCCGCGACACCCAGCCCAAGGCGAGCATCGATGTGACGGGGGCCGCGCACAGCACCGCCCATACCAGCAGCAGCCACAGGCCCTGCGCCAAGCGTGCTACCCACCCCGGCGCACCCCGGCTGCGCGAAAGCGTTGTCACAGGAACACCCCATCAAGCGCTGTGCCTTCGGCGCGGTCAGCGCGAAAACCCATGGCGGCGGCAATGGTGGGGGCAAAGGCCGACTGATCTACAACGCGGTCAACCACGCCCTTGGCGATGCCCGGCCCGAAGATCACCGCCCACACCTCATGTGCGGCGCGCGCATTGGAATGGTGCTGAAACGGCAGGTCAAATAGCGCACTATCATCGCGACCACAGTCAGGGGTGATGACGAAAATCGTGTTGTCGCGGTAGAACGGGTGCGCCTCAACCGCTGTCACCAGCCGTTGCAACCCTTCGTCGATGATTGCAATCGCCCGTGTGTAATGCGTGGCATTGCCCCAGTGCACCTAGTTCGGGTCCTGATAGTTCACCATCATCAGGCGCGGTTGCAACTGGGTCAGCGCCTGAACCGCCAGTTCCGTCAGCAGACGGTCGCCCCGCGCGTTGCGCAGGCCATCATCGCCGTACATGTTCCGCCACCGTTCCCAAAACGCGGTCACCCTTGGTGATGGCTCTGGCGTGGCACCCCTTGGATCGGCTTGTAAAAGCCCCGCCCGCTTTGCCTCAATCTTTGCCGTGCCTCATCCTTCAGCCCGCCTTCGGCCAGTGCGGCTGCCGTGCAGTACAGTTTGTACCGGTGCAGGCTAAGCATTTCTGACCGCAGGCTAAGCCCTGCATGATCGCCGCCGCCAAAGGTAAAGAATTCCTCTTGCGGTCGGTCCTCACCGTTTACCAGCAGCACCTGTTCGGAGGGAATATCATAGGCGCGGCGCAGGTATTCGAACAGTGTGGGTTCTGTCGGTTCAAGCCGGTCTGCCAGAAATTCCGTTGCCGCATCACGGTAGGCCAGATAACGCCCGGTCAGCAGGTTCAGCGTGCCCTCTGCATGGCTGGTGTTCACGCCCTCCAGCCGGTCAATTCGCAGGTCCGGAATGAAGGTGCCGCGCGGGGCGAGCACATGGCGCAGATAGGGCGCCCAGGTCGCAGCCTCATCAATGGTTTCGGCCCGCCGCACACCGCCGCCAAAGCGCACCAGAATGACGTTGGGGCCATTATAGGGGGCCAAGGCCAAAGCGGGGCGTGCCATCAGCGTGGCGGCCAATCCTAGCTGAAAGGTTCTGCGCTGCATGGCGACGGTCCCTAAGCGGGTGTTAACATGATTCACATTGCCATGCTTTGGGTTGCCGCGCCATCTGTTTTCCGCGGGGTGTTGATTGACCAGATCCGGGGCGAGCCGCCAGCAATCAGTGTGCCGCAGTGGCGCGAATCGGGGCCACGTTTGCGGTGAAAAAGTGGATGGAAACCACGGCTGCCCTGCACATCTGCTGCAAGGCCAAGAACCGAGCATAGTTTCGCTGCCTGTGGCTGTGCCGGGTGATTACAACAAATTCGGACGCAATATACGCGATCCGGCCCCCGCATTGCACAGGTTGGCGCGCATGGTGGCGCAACCCGTGCGAGCAAAGCGCTTACCTATGGTTGATACTCGTGATAATTTGCAATCTTAAGTTGCTTTTTGGCATGTCTGAAACCCCGAAAAAGACTAGTCGAAAAAGACAGGTTCGGATTTCCCGACTACAACATGTTGTTGGATTGTGCCAAACTATAAATATCAACGGTGGCGGTTTCATCTGTACCGGCCGAAAATCATGCAAAGATTATATTTCGCAGGCGGCTCTGCGAATGATGTTCTTTGTTGTTTTCACTTCAAGAACGATGCTGCGTGGATTGCAAACGAAAATTCACGATATTTTAACATAGAGGATTGGCAATCTGATGCTATACTATCGATAGTTGCCAGACCAAAAAATTGTTGATCGCGTAATTGGTCCCGTTTTTCGATTTATGCGAGGAATTGGAATGAAGCCTATTTCAGTAGCTTTTGTCGATGACCATCCGATCCTGCTGTCCGGGCTTGCCGCGCTGTTTGCCTCGCATCCGGATTTTGCCGTGGTTGCGGCTGGTCATTGTGCGAAGGACGCGTTGGAAATTGCAGCCTGCCACCGGCCAAATGTATTGATTGTTGATCTGAATATGCCGGGCAAAGTGCTTGAAACGGTGGCCGAAATTGCCATGGGGCGGTTTGGCACGCGGATTTTAACGTTTACAGCGGCAACGGGCATTGATGATGCCATATCAGCGTTGGAGGCGGGGTCTGGTGGCTATGTCCTCAAGGGCAGTTCGGCGGATGAGCTGATGGAGGCTGTGCGCACGGTCCATGCTGGCGATACCTACATCACGGCAAGCTTTGCGGCCAAGGTTGTAGCGGGCTTGCGCACGGCATCGCTGCGCAAATCGGCGATTGAGGCGATGCGGCTTAGCCTGCGCGAAGAGCAGGTGTTGCGGCTGCTTTTGCGCGGGTCTACCAACCGCGAAATCGCATCGACGCTGTCGATAGGTGAAAAGACGGTCAAGCATTACATGACGCTGCTGATGCAAAAGCTGCATGTGCGCAACCGCGTTGAGGTGGTGCTGGCCGCACAGCAGCTTGACATAGGCCGGGGCGATGGTCGCAACGCCGGCATGATGTAGGCCGGTCATTCCAGCGGCAGAACAGCGGCCATTGTAAAGAATCCATCGGTATCCGCATGCACATTCAGTGTGCCGCCAAACACTTTCAGCCGGTTGCGCAGACCCGGAACGCCAAGCCCGGAAAACCGTGGGGCGTATGTGATGGCGGTGGCCTTTTGATGGCTGTTGCGAACGCTGATGTGCAGGTCATTGTCAGCCATGCTGGCGTCCACTGATTGCAATTGCCCGCCACCATGCCGGAATGCGTTGTTCAGCCCCTCTTGCACCACGCGGTAAATGCAGGTCTTGCGCTGATCGTCGATCAGGTCGGGCAAGACCCCAAGGTGCAGCGCAACCTGTGTGCCGGTCGCGTTCTGATGCCTTTGCACGGCCAATCTGACGGTTTGTTCGGCGGTCAAAGTTCCCAGTTCGGGCAGGATCAGCCCCACGGCAATGCGCCGCAAATCGGCCAGCACATCGCGCGCAATGGTCTGGGGGGTATGCATGGCGGCAGTGTCCGCAGGCGGGGCCATCAGCGCCAGCAGGCTAAGCATCTGGATCGGGCCATCGTGCAGTTCAGCGCCAAGCTGGTTCAACAGCGCCTCATTCGATTGGCTGGAAACGCGTGAGGCCGCTGCCGCCGCTTCACCCAGCAGGCGGTTCTGGTGTGACATGCGCGCCTCATGCGCCAGACTTTCGATCAGTGCATTTTGCTGGCGGGCGATCAGATACATCAGGAACAGAAAGCCGGTCGCCGCGATGGCAAATGCAGACAGCATCATGCGTTCAAACTGCCGCCGTTCCGACAACAGCGTATCGGCGCTTTGATAGACTTCACCCACGGCGATCAGCGCGCGGGTTTTGGGGTGATAGAGCGGCGCATAGATTTCAATCATCGGGGCCGTGCCCGGTGGATCAGCCGGATCAGGCATTTCCAGTTCAACCATGATCTGACCGCTGAAGGCCTGCACAAGTTCGGCCGGATCATGCGAGGATACGTCTTTTGTGGTGTCTGACACAAACAGTGGCCTGTCTGGCGCTATCCAGATTTGCAGCGATTGAAAGCCATGTTCGCGGGGCAGATGCCGGATCACCTGGATCAGATCATCACGCGATGCGGTGCCAAGACTGCCGTTGGCAACACCTTCGGCAGCATAGGGGGTAAGGAAGCCCTGAATATAGGCACTGCCGATATCGCGGGCATCGCGCAACTGTACCAGCCGGAACTGCTTGACAACAATCGTGAACAGCAACGCCATGCCCAAAAGGCCCGCAATGGCCACAATGGCAATGATACGCAGGTTGTAAGGCTTGCGCGGTGCATGCGTCAGTGACTGGGTCAAAACTTGCCTGTCAGAACTTGGGATAACGTATGACGGTCAAAGCATTGGGAACAAACAGCGGACAAGTGTCGGGGAAGTAGATCAGAAAAAGCAGGCTGAAGCAAGAACAGGTCTAGGATCAGCCAGACTCAAACGGGGCAGCGTCCGGCACCTTTTTACGCAAAACGGCTGCTTTGCCGTGATCCTTTGATATCGTGTCACAATCCACATATTTTAAGACCTTGGTCCAATCGCCCATGCGACCAATGCCGCATGCATTCTGCACCATAAGACCCTGAACATCCTTGGACCCCTTGCCCTATCGCTGCCACAGTCCTGCCATTAACCTGCCATTAACTGGGGTGCGCTGCTGCGTTTTCTGTTTTTGGCCGGAAAGCTGCTTTCTGACCTGTCCTAAGGCCCCACATCGAAAATTTATCAATCACTCCACTGCGCAAGGCAGTTGGGGGCCAGAGGAGATTTATCATGGCTGTCTCATTGAATATTGCCGATCTGGAATTCATTTTGCGCCAGATCAAGATTGCCGAAGCGCATGCCAGTGGCACCGCGCTGACGGCGATTTATGTTGATGCAGCGGGTAATCCGGTGATTGTGCCGCCGGGTGGCCCTGTGCCAGTGGGTGCGATTCCGGCGTTGCCCGATCCGCATGTGCCATACGGCCTGCGTACGGTGGATGGCACTTATAACAACATTGTGCCGGGGCGTGAAACCTGGGGGGCTGCCGATCAGCCGATGCCACGCCTGCTGGACGGGTCGTTTATCAACGATCAGGATGGCGATACGATGGTCCTTGGCGCAACGCCCGGCGGTGTCATCGCGGTTACAAACACCGACTATTCCATCATTGGCGCACCCACGAGCCCGTTTATCAACGGCGGCCATACAGGCAATATCGCCGACGCTGATCCGCGCACGATTTCGAACCTGGTTGCGGACATGAGCATCAATAACCCTGCCGTCGTTGCAGTGTGGTTCAACAATGAGGCGGCAGTTGCAGCCTGGCACGCCAAGCCCGGCAATGAAAACCTGATCCCTGTCGTGCCGGGTGATCCGGTGGCCGGTGACGGCGTGCATGTGGCCATCACCACCGAAGATCTGGCAATTCTCCCCAATATTGCGCCTGACGAAGGTATTTCCAAGCCGTTCAACGAATGGTTCACCTATTTTGGCCAGTTCTTTGACCATGGCCTTGACCTGATTTCCAAGGGCGGCAACGGCACGATCTTTATTCCGTTGCAGGATGATGATCCGCTTGTGGCAGGCGCTGACGGTATTTTTGGCAACGCCGATGACCTTGCCCCGCAACTGCGCTTCATGGCTGTCACCCGGTCTACACCGCTGGTGACCCCCGGTGCAGATGGCGTTCTGGGCACCGCTGATGATGGTGCCGCGATTGAGGGCACCAACACCACCACGCCGTTCATTGACCAGAATCAGACCTACACCTCGCATGCGTCGCATCAGGTGTTCCTGCGCGAATATGCGCTGGATGCTGGGGGCCGCCCCGTTGCAACCGGGCATCTGCTGGACGGATCGCAAGGCGGTTTGCCCACCTGGAATGATATCAAGACACAGGCGCGCAATCTGCTGGGTATTGAACTGGAAGACCGCGATGTGCTGAACGTGCCGCTGTTGCGCACCGATCAGTATGGCCAGTTCGTGCGGGATCCGGCCACCGGCTTTGCGCAGCTGATTACCGGCCTTGGCCCTGATGGCATTCCCAATACTGCGGATGATACCGTGGTTTCGGGCACGCCCGGCGCGCCGGTCAATACCTTTGCCGCCGCGGCCATCCGCACTGGCCATGCCTTCCTTGATGATATCGCCAATGCCGCCAACCCCATGTCGCGCGGCGTGTCTCTGGCCGCTGATGATGATGCGGCACTTGGGCTGTCTCACAGCGTTCCATCGGTCCGCACCTATGACGACGAACTTCTGGATCGCCATTTCATCACCGGTGACGGGCGCGGCAACGAAAACATCGGGCTGACGGCCGTTCACCACATTTTCCACAATGAACACAACCGTCAGGTCGAGGCGCAAAAGTCCACGATCCTGTCATCGGGCAACCTTGATTTCATCAATGAATGGCTGCTGACCGACGTGGCCGTCGTGCCCGCCGACCTGTCAACCCTGAACTGGGATGGCGAGCGTTTGTTCCAGGCGAGCCGCTTTGCGACCGAAATGCAGTACCAGCACCTTGTGTTCGAAGAATTCGCGCGCAAGATTCAGCCCAACATTGATCCGTTCGTGTTCAACGCAGTGACGGATATCAACCCCGCGATCTTTGCCGAATTTGCTAACGTCGTTTACCGGTTCGGCCATTCCATGCTGACCGATACGGTGTTCCGTACCTTTGCAGATGGCACAACCGGCGATCAGGATCTGATCACGGCCTTCCTGAACCCGGTCCTGTTCGACAACGGCCAGACCATTTCTGCGGATGAGGCGGCAGGCGCAATTGTGCGCGGCATGACCGCCCAGCGTGGCAATGAAATTGATGAATTCGTCGTGGGCGCCGTGCGCAACAATTTGCTTGGTCTGCCGCTTGATCTGCCCGCGATCAACATCGCGCGGGGCCGTGATACCGGCATGCCCACCTTCAATGATGCGCGCGCGCAACTGTATGCGCAGACTGGATCATCCTTCCTGAAGCCCTATGCCAGCTGGGCTGAACTGGCGGCGGGTCTGTCAAACCCGGTATCGGTGATCAACTTCATCGCAGCCTATGGCCAGCATTCCACAATTCTGGCTGAAACCACGTTGGCGGGAAAGCGTGATGCGGCCATCCTGCTGGTCGTGGGTGGCGCGGGTGCACCTGCTGACCGCGTGGCGTTCCTGACCGGGCTTGGCGGCACATGGACGGCGGAAAATAGTGGGTTGAATAATATTGACCTGTGGATCGGCGGTCTGGCCGAACGCAACATGCCGTTTGGCGGCATGCTGGGGTCTACCTTCACGGCGATCTTTGAAGCACAGATGGAGGCGCTGCAATTTGGCGACCGCTTCTATTACCTGTCGCGGACCCAGGGCCAGAACTTCCTGGTCGAACTGGAAAACAACTCGTTTACCAAGCTGATCATGGCCAACACCGATATCGCCCAACCCGGTGCCGATGGCATTCGCGGCACGGATGATGACGTGGTGATCCGCCATATCGGCACGGATTCGTTCGCGCAGTATGATCACGTACTCGAGGTCAATCAGGCCAACCAGAACGGCGCTGATCCGGTGGGTGATGACCCGATCCTTGAGGCGATTGGTCTGGGCAAGGTGCTGCGCGCCGATCCGATGACTGGCATTGCCGGCAATTACCTGAAGTTCACCGGTGGTGAGCATGTGGTGCTGGGCGGCACCGAAGGCAATGACACGCTGATTTCCAGCGATGGTGATGACGCAATCTGGGGCGATGCGGGCAATGACCGGATCGAATCCGGCTTTGGCGTTGATCTGGTGAATGGCGGGTCAGGCGATGACATCATCACCGACATGGGCGATGAAGGCGATTTCCTGAAAGGGGATGACGGCAATGATGTGATCGCCACCTCCAGCGGCCTTGATATCCTGATGGGCGGTCGTGACAAGGACGTGCTGTTTCTGGGGGCGGATTCATCGGAAATCTTTGCCGGTCAGGGTGATGACTTCCTGATGGGCGGCGAGGGTGCCGATGTGCTGATCGGCAACGAAGGTGACGACTGGATGGAGGGCGGCAACGGCTTTGACGGAATCTCAGGCGACAATTCCGAACTGTTCTTCAACAGCAAGATCGTCGGCCATGACGTTTTGTTTGCCGGTTCTGACGAAAGCGACTTCGATGCCGAAAGCGGCGATGACATCATGGTGCAGGGCGAAAGCGTCATGCGCAGTGAAGGGATGTTCGGGTTCGACTGGGGCATCTTCAAGGGCAATGCGCGTGAAGGTGAAGCTGATCTGCGCGTGCCGATTTTTACCACCGAAGAAGCTGACATTCTGCGCAACCGGTTTGACAAGGTCGAAGCGCTGTCTGGCTGGAACCAGAATGACCGCCTGTTCGGCGATAACCGGATTTCGGGTGTCGAAGGCACAACTATTGGCGCAAACGAAGGTGTGTTCTTCAACGATGGGCTTGATCAGGCCGGGATCGACCGGATTACCGGGCTTGATCAGATTGTGTCGATCGCTGCGGGTGAAACAGTCTGGGACGAAGGCAATATCCTGCTGGGTGGTGCCGGGTCAGACATGCTGATGGGCAACGGCGGGGATGATATCCTGGACGGTGACCGCTGGCTGAACGTGCGAATTTCGATCCGTGATGCAGGCGGGGCCCAAATCGGCACTGTTGACAGCCTCAAGCATGTGTTTGCCACCGGTGAAGCGGTGCCATCCGCATGGATTGGCAAATCGCTGTTCGAACTGCTGATCGACCGGGTGGTGACACCGGGCCAGATGCACATCCAGCGCGAAGTGCTGGTGGGCGGTGCCGCGGGGGAGTTGGACGTGGCCGCCTTTGCTGACAATCAGGCGAACTATACGGTCAGCACCGTGGCGGGCGTGACAACGGTTGAACATACCGGCTTTGGCAACAACGCGGCGATCCTGATCGACGATGGCCGCGATACGCTGCGCAACATCGAAGTGCTGCAGTTTGCCGATGGCATCCGCTACATTGCGCCAATTCCGGCAACAGGTGCCCCGGTCATCAGTGACCTGACCCCGACGGAAGGGCAGACGCTGTCGCTGAATACCGCCAGCATTGCCGATCTGAATGGGTTGGGGGCGTTCTCGTTCCAGTGGCAATCATCGGTGAACGGCACGGTCTGGACGAATATCGCCGGGGCGACAGGGCCAACCTTTACGCCGCAAGACCTGCTGCTTGGATTGGCGGGCGCGCAAGCGGGCCTGCTGCTGCGGTCTGTGGTCAGCTTTACCGATGGGTTCGGCACGGTGGAAACGTTGACTTCGGCCCCAACTGCACCGGTGGGGCGCAACTGGAATGGCACGCCGCTTTTCAACAGTACGTTCAACGGCACGGCCGGCGATGATGTGGCTGTGGGGACCAGCCCGCTTCTCATCGGTGGCAATGATGTGTTGAACGGCGCTGCCGGCAATGATCTGCTCAGCGGTCTTGGCGGCAATGACCAACTGAATGGTGGCATCGGCAATGACAGCCTGAACGGCGGCACAGGCAATGATACGGTCAATGGTGATGCTGGCAACGATTTGATTTCGTGGAATTTTGTCGGCCCCACAGCGGGGGGGCGCGATTTCATCAATGGTGGCGCTGATAGTGATACGTTTGATCTGAGCGGCGCTGTGGCGGCGGAAATCTTTCGCATCTATACCCGTGCGGCGGCGCTGGCAGCAGGCATTTTGGTGCCAAATACCGCAGTGGAAATTGTCATCACCCGCAATGGTGCGACCACTGCATCCATCATCGCCGAGCTTGATAACATCGAAGAAATCATCATCAACTCCGTCACGGCAACCACCACCGGTGGCCCGTTTCCCGGTGTGGCGGGCGGCGATACCGTTTTGATATTTGGTGACTTTACCACAACCAGCCTTGCGCTGAACACCATCACCATCAACGGCACGGCGGCCAATGATACGGTCAATCTGACTGGCCTGTCGTCGGCGCACCGCGTGGTGTTTCACACCAACGGCGGCAATGATGTGATCGTGGGCACCATGCGCCCGCAGGATGTGATTGCCCTGCCAAACGGCATGACGGCGGCGGATTACACGGCCACCAGCAATGCCAACGGCACAACCACCATCGCGGCACCCGGATCAACCATCACCTTCCTGTCGCAAGGCGGCCTGCCGACCTTGCAGGATGGCGGCGATGGTACGCCCAGCGGTGCAGATGATGGCGAGGTGCCAAACCCCGCCGTTGTGCTGACCGCGCGTGATATTGCCGGACTGCAGGCCCTGGTGCGGGGCGAACTGCCCGATGGCAACGATGATGCCGAAGGCGCGACCGGCGTGCGCAACCTGAGCGGCCATGGCAATAACCTTGACAATCCGGATTACGGGGCGGCGGATACGCCATTCATCCGCCTGACCGAGGCCCGCTACGGTGCATTGGATGCCAATGGCAACCGTGCCATCAACCCGATCTTTGACGGGCTGGATGCACGCACCATTTCCAACACGCTGGGTGCGCAAGAGGCAGACCTTGCGCTGAACGCCAAGCAGGCCAATACATTCTTCATGGCCTTTGGGCAATACTTTGACCATGGCCTTGATTTCCTGCCAAAATCCGCAGCGAACGGGATCATCCAGATTGGCGGCCCCGGTTCACAGCGTGCGCCCGGTACTGATAACCCTGCAGACCTGACACGGGCACAGGTTGACAGCTATGATGCACAGGGCACGCCGCAGCACCTGAACAAGACCTCGCCCTTTGTCGATCAGAATCAGGCTTATGGATCGCACAGTCTGGTGGGTCAGTTCCTGCGTGAAAGCGATGGGGCGCATGGTGTGGGAATGCGGTTGGTGGCGGGTGAGGCTGATCCGTCAAACACCAACTTCAACCTGCTGCCCACGCTGCGCGATCTGATCATGCACCACTGGGAGGCGGATACATGGTTTGTCGATCCGTCCCTGCCGGGCGGGGCCGTCAGCTTCCGCAGCCATTTTGCCGGGCTGGTTGATCCGGGCACCGGGGCGATAGATGCTACAATGGTGCGGGCAATGGCGGGCAATTTCATGGGGTCCACCCATGCGCTGCTGCTGGACGCAAACCCCTATATCAACCTGCTGGATCACCGTGTGTCAGGTGATGGGCGTGCCAATGAAAACTTTGCACTGACCGCGATCCATACGGTGTGGGCCCGCAACCACAACTTCCATGTGGAAAACCTGATGGCCAACGGCTTTGAGGGTACGCAGGAAGAGGTGTTCCAGGCGGCCAAGATGCTGAATGAAAGCGAATATCAGCGCGTGGTCTTTACCGAGTTTTCGGACATGCTGCTGGGCGGTATCCGGGGCACGGGGGATCATGGCTTGTCTGGCTACAACCCGGATGCGAATGCCAGTATCTCGCATGAATTTGCATCGGCGGTTTACCGTGTGGGTCATTCGCTGATCGGGCAAACGCTGACGGTGATGGATGCGAATGGCCAGCCGGCACAGGTGCCACTGTTTGACGCATTTCTGAACCCGACGAATGATCCGTCGGCGTTCACAGCACCGCTGCCACCGGGATATGTACCGCAGCCGGGCTATGCCCAGCACGGTGTGGGGGCGATCATCGCAGGCACTGCCACCCAGCAGGCCGAAGAGATTGACTTCAACATCGTGGATGCCGTGCGCAATGATCTGGTGCGCATCAACGCCGATCTGTTCGCCTTTAACGTGGCACGCGGGTGGGATGTGGGGATCGGCACGCTGAACCAGGTGCGTGCGATGCTGATGGCGTCAACCGACCCTTACGTGCGTGAAGCGGTGGGTTTTGCCGGTAACCTGTCGCCCTATACGTCATGGGCGGATTTCCAGACGCGCAATGGCCTGTCAAACGCAGTGCTGGCGCAGTTCATGGCGGCCTATCCCGATCTGGTGCTGACAGGGGCCGACATCGCAGAATTCATCACGGTGAACCCCGATATCACGCTGCATGCCGGTGCCAATGGCGCAATGGTGGTGCACGGGATTGACCGGGTTGATCTGTGGGTCGGCGGGTTGGCCGAAAGCCATATCAACGGTGGTATGGTGGGGGCAACATTCTGGGTGGTGCTGCACGAACAGTTCGACCGCCTGCAGGAAGGTGATCGGTTCAATTACCTGCGCCGCTTCGAGAATTTCGATCTGTATCAGGCGACCGAAGACCTGACGATGGCCGATATCGTGGCCCGCAATACCGGGTTGGAAGGGCTGGATGGCACAATCTTCACGTCAACTGACACGTCGGTGGAGGAAGAGGACGGCGATGGTGACGGTGACACCGATGAAGATGGTGACGGCGATACTGATGAAGATGGTGACGGCGATACTGACGAAGATGGTGACGGCGATACCGATGAGGATGGAGACGGCGATACCGACGAAGATGGTGACGGCGATACCGATGAGGATGGAGACGGCGATACCGACGAAGACGGTGACGATGACACCGACGAAGACGAAGATGATGATGCAGGCACGCCAACGCCAATCTATACCCCCGGCACTATTGTCGGCACCGGGGCAGGCGACGGGCTGTTTGGTACGGCCAACCGCGATGCGATAGCGGCGCTTGGCGGCAATGACACCGTCACTGGTGGCGACGGCGATGATGATATCCTTGGCGATGCCGGCGCTGATGTGATCTTTGCCGATGCCGGGAATGACCGTGTTTTTGGCGGTGCCGGGCATGACTACATTGATGCAGGTACTGGGCGTGACACCGTGTTTGGTGGCGCGGGTGATGATCTGATTGCGGCGTCCGAAGGCGATGGCAACGATGTGTACTGGGGCGATGACATGGGCGGTGCGATCGGGCACGATACGCTGGACATGTCGGCGATCAGCGCCAATATTGAGGTCAATCTTGGGTCGGGCGGCATGGCGCGCGGTAGTGCCTCATCGGCGCAATCAGGGTCTGATGTGCTGTGGAGCATTGAAAACTTTGTCGGCGGGTCAGGCAATGACCGGATCACGGCCAGTGCGGCCACCAATGATCTGGATGGTGGTCTGGGCAATGACACGTATGTGTTCAACAGTGCAGCCGATGCTGATGGTGATGTGATCCGAGGCTTTGCGCCGGGTGACAGGATTGATCTGTCGGGCATGGATGCCAATGGCTGTGGGGGCGCAGGAAACGGCACCTTTGCACTGGTAACGGGTGGCTTTACCGCGCCGGGCCAGATTCAGATCACCCATGACGTTGTCGGTGGGTCTGAACTGACCATTATCCACGGCAATACCACGGGCGATGCGACCGACGAATTCAAGCTGACCCTCAAGGGCAACCATGATTTGACGGCGGGCGATTTCAATCTGTGACGCATTTCAAGCCGTGGGGGGCGACGGCCCCCCACGGTGTATTCCATTTTCAGATTTGCCGGATAGGAGCTGACCATGCGCGCGAAGGAAGCACGGGCCAAAGGGCGCGGCACATCAAAGGTGCAACTGATCCGCGGCATGCGTGGATTGATGATTTTTCTGTTCCTGATCTCGGGCATCATCAACGTGCTGGCCCTGACCGGGTCATTCTATATGTTGCAGATCTATGACCGCGCGCTTGCCAGTGGCAGCGTCCCCACGCTGACCGCCATTTCGATTCTGGCGATTGGCCTGTATTTCTTTCAGGGCATGTTCGACATCATCCGCAGCCAGGTGCTGGTGCGCATCGGCGCGCGCGTTGACCGCCAGCTTGCGCCCCTTGCGCATGAGGTGGCCATCGACATGCCGCGCTTTGGCTATTCCAACGCGGAATCGCTGGAACGCGGGCGCGATGTCGATACCGTGCGCAGCTTTTTGGGCAGTGCCGGGCCCGCCGCCATGTTCGATCTGCCATGGGTGCCGCTGTTTCTGATCTTTGTGTACCTGCTGCACCCCCTGTTGGGGGCGTTGACCATTGCGGGCGCGTTCGTTCTGACCTGCATTGCCATCACAACCGAGTTGATGACCCGCGCCCATGCCGGGGCTGCACATCAGGCCGCCATTCAGCGCAACGCGATTGCTGACAGCAACACGCGCAACTCTGAAATCCTGAAGGCGATGGGGTTTGCCGGGCAGGCGGTGAAACGCTTTCACCGCGCCAATGATGAACATCTGACACTGCAGACCCGCACATCCGATATCAGCGGCACCTTTGCCGCTGTATCACGTGTGCTGCGGATGATGCTGCAATCGGCGGTGCTGGGCCTTGCGGCCTATCTGACCATCATGGGTGAGCTGTCATCCGGTGCGATTATTGCGGCGACCATTGCATCTGCCCGCGCCATGGCACCGATTGATGCAGCCATCGCCAACTGGAAGCAGTTCGTGCAGGCGCGCATGTCCTGGGGCCGGGTGCGCGAAACGGTGACCAAACTGCTGTCGCTGGCCCCGCCGATGGAACTGCCCGCCCCGCGCCAAACGCTCAAGGTTGAGGGCATTACCGTGGCCTCGCCCGGTGCCGGGCGCGTGCTTTTGTCAGATGTCAGTTTCCGGCTGGATGCGGGGCAGGCGCTTGGCATCATCGGCCCCAGTGGGGGGGGCAAATCCACCCTTGCGCGCGCGCTGACCGGTATCTGGCCATCGCTGCGCGGTGCGGTGCGGCTGGATGATGCTGATCTGTCGCAATACGGTGATGCAGCACTGGGCAAGGTGGTGGGATATCTGCCCCAGGACGTATCCCTTCTGGATGCCACCATTGCCGAAAACATCGCGCGTCTGGCTGATGATGCGACGCCCGCAAGCATTGTTGCCGCCGCCCAAGAGGCCGCCGTGCATGACATGATCGTTCGGATGCCCGAAGGCTATCAGGCGTCGATCGGGGCGCAGGGGGTTTCGCTGTCGGGGGGTGAACGGCAGCGCATCGGGCTGGCGCGCGCGCTGTATGGCAAGCCGTTCGTGGTGGTTCTGGATGAGCCGAATTCCAACCTTGATGCCGAAGGTGAGGCCGCACTGACGCTGGCCATTCAGGCGGTCAAGAAACGCGGGGGGATCGTGATCGTGATTGCGCACCGCCCAAGTGCATTGGTGGCGGTTGATCTGGTGGCCGTGGTGCAGAACGGCCGGATGACAGCGTTTGGCCCCAAGGAAGAAGTGCTTAATCCAAAGATGGCGGCCGTGGCCCCGGCGCCTGCAAAACCAACGCCGGTCAAGGTGCCGATGGCGCAAACGCCGGGCACAGACCGGGCAGAGCCGCAACGCCGGGTGGGAGTGGCAAAATGATCACCGTAAAAAGTCAGCGCGCAGACACAGCAGCAGCCGTCAACCCTGACCGCCACGCGCTGAAAGAAGACCTTGCACCCTACCGTCTGCCTGCCATGGTGGCGCTGATGCTGGGGTCACTGATGCTGTATCTGCGGTCATTCCTGCCGGTACGCGCCGATGTGGTGGACGGCGACCCCGGCCCGAACCCGTTTGAGGATTCTGCCGAAAAGGGGCGCGTTGGCCCGGTGGATGCACCTGCATCCGTGACCGAAGGTGACGATGTTGCGGCGCAAGGTCAGCGGCCATCACCGTTTGATACGGATACAGATGGCGGGCCTGCATCCTTTCGCGGGCGGGGCAATGCGTCAGGGCAGGATGCCAATGTGCTAAGGGGTTACGAGCTTTCGGCGTTCCGAGAATTTGCATCCCCCGCCAACACGAACTTTCCCGACATGCCGCGTGACAGCCTGCCCCGTTTCCCGACCTTTCCGGTGGCCCCCGGTGGTGGAAACGGAAGCGGCGGTGGAAACGGAAGTGGCGGTGGAAACGGAAGCGGCGGTGGAAACGGAAGTGGCGGTGGCAACGGAAGTGGTGGTGGAAACGGTGGCAATCCGGACCTTGGCGGTGGGGGCAACAGCGGGGGTAATGGCACGGGCGGCAGTGGTACAGGCGGCAATGGTACAGGCGGTACTGGTACAGGCGGCGATGGCGATGATGACGACGATGATCCGGTCATCACCCCCGTGCGCAACCGCGCGCCGCGCAACAGTGGCCCGGTTTACCTTGCTGATGTGGCTACAGGTGCGGTGCTGGCCATAGTACTGGCTGACCTGTTGCGCCATTCAACGGATGAAGATGGTGATACGCTGACAGTCGCCAACCTGCGCAGCAGTTCAGGCACGATCACCGCACAGCCCGATGGCACCTGGATTTTCACACCGTCGCCCACGAACCTTGGGCGCGCTGTCATCAGCTTTGATGTGATGGATGGCACAGTGGCCATGCCGCAAATGGCGTTTACCATGGTCAACGGCGCGGCTGTTGATACGGGCGGCGGTGATGACACCGGCCCCGGTGGGGATGGTGACAACGAAACAGATGGGACCTGCGGTCAGCCGGGGTCTGGCGTGACCGGCTATAACCCGGTGATCGGCGGCATCGCCGATGATGTGCTGATCGGCACCGATGGCAATGATCTGATCCGCGCGGGCGCGGGACATGACTTTGCCTTTGGCGGTCTGGGTGATGACCTGATCTTTGGCGGCAGCGGGCGCGATCAATTGTCAGGCGGGGCGGGCGATGACCAGATCTTTGGCGACGCTGATGATGACATTCTGTTTGGTGACGCGGGCGATGATGTTCTGGACGGCGGCACTGGCAATGATGTGCTGCTGGCAGGCTTGGGCAATGATGTGCTGCTGGGGGCTGACGGGGCCGATGTGCTTTCGGGTGGTGACGGTTCGGATCAACTGGCAGGCGGGGATGGGGCCAATCTTTTGCAGGGCGAAGATGGCCATGACATTCTGTTTGGCAATGCGGGCGATGATGTGATGCTGGGGGGCGCGGGCCAGGATGCGATAGACGGCGGTGACGGTGCCGACATCATGCAGGGCGGCGCTGACGCCGATGTGATGGCAGGCGGGGCCGGTGATGACGTGCTGTCAGGTGATGCGGGTGCAGACCTTGTGCAGGGTGATGCAGGCCACGATCAGGCCAGCGGTGGTGACGGGGATGATGTGCTGCTGGGCGGTGACGGCGCGGATGATCTGTCAGGTGATGCGGGCAATGACACATTGCAGGGCGATTCCGGTGATGATGTGGTGCGCGGTGGTGACGGCGCTGATGTGGCAGCAGACGGTGACGGCGCAGATATCGTGCTGCTGGATGCGGGTGATGACCTGTTGGTTGCCGCAATCGACCTGCAACAGGATCATTTCGATGGCGGCGCGGGCACCGACACGCTTGATATGTCTGCCGCTGCCGAAACGGTGGTGTTTGATCTGATGGCTGCAACGGTGAGCGTTGATCAAGGCGCGTCTGACAGCTTTGCCGGGTTTGAGGCCTTTGTCGGGGGCGCGGGTGATGACCGGTTCATTGCCGCCACCACGCCTGCCATCTTTACCGGCGGCGATGGTGATGACCGGTTCCAGTTTGACGCGCCATTGGCGCAGGACGCGGTGCCCGGTGTTCCAACTGTTGAAACCATGTTCCAGATCACGGATTTCAGCGTCGGTGACCGCGTCAGCATCTCGCGGTTTGATTTTTTCAAGGATCTGAGGGACCACATTGCAGATCAGATGGATGCCTACTTTTCCGAAACCGGCACCACCGGGCCGGGCACCAATGATCCGCGCGTCCGCATCCGGCATGACCATGAAGGCGAAGGCGACGCGGAAAACACCTGGATCGAAATTGACTTTGACCGCGACAATTTCTTTGAAACCACGATCACGATGCAGGGCCACCACCTGTTTGTCGTTGTCGAAAACGAAGTGACGCCGGTTTGACGCCGGACATAAAGGATACCCACCATGGCCAATCTACCCCAGGACCAGATACCCCTGCTGTATGACCGTATCGGATCACGCGTGATGATGGGCACGCTGCTGGGCCTGCTGCTGATCGGTGGAATCGGCGGGTGGGCCGTGACGGCGCAGCTGACCGGGGCGGTGATTGCGATGGGTACGGTCAAGGTGGACCAGAACCTGAAGATCATCCAGCACCGCGATGGCGGAATTGTGACGCATATCATGGTGCGCGAAGGCGATGTGGTGGCGCGGGATCAGGTGTTGTTCACACTTGATAATGTGCAGATGCAGGCCGAACTTTCCATTCTGCAAGGCCAGCTGCGCGAAGCCGAGGCCCGCGCCGCCCGCCTGATGGCCGACCGTGACGGCAAGCCCGACATTGCATTCCCCGTGCATTTTTCTGCAACTGATCCGGCAACCGGCATGCTGATGGCTGGCGAGACGCGCCTGCACAGCGGCAACATTGCCAACCGTGACAGTCAGCAATTGCAGCTGGAACTCGCGATAGACCAGATCGGTGATGAAATTGCCGGGCTTGACGCGCAGCGCAGTGCTATGGCCGAAGAAATCGCACTGGTCGAAGAAGAACATGCAAATCTGGTGGCGTTGAATGAAAAAGGTCTGGTCGAGGCTAGCCGCCTGTCAGCCTCATTGCGCCAGCGGGTGCAACTGCGTGGCCAGATGGGTGAGATTGATTCCTCTATCGCACGGTCGCGTGCGCGGATTGGTGAAGTCCGCGTGCGCATCCTGTCAATTGCCGAGGTTGCCCGCACCGATGCCCAACGTGAACTGGGCGTGGTGGAAACACGCGTGGCCGAACTGACAGACCGGGTTGTCGCCGTGCAGGACCGGCTGTCACGCACCGACATTCGCGCGCCGATTGCTGGCACGGTGAATGAGCTGAACATCTTTACCGAAGGCGGGGTCATTTCACCGGCCGAAGTGCTTGCTACCATCGTGCCATCTGATGCGCGCCTGCGGATTGAAGCGCGGCTTAGCCCGGCGGCGATTGATCAGGTGTTCAACGGCCAACCCGCCCGCGTGCGCTTTTCGGCATTCAGCCACCGCACAACGCCGGAACTGATGGGCCGGATCGTGCAGATTGCCCCTGCCACCACGCGCGATGAAGCAACGGGCGAGCCGTTCTATCTGGCCTATGTCGACGTGCCGCAGGCCGAGATGGACCGTCTGGGTGATCTGGCGCTGTTGCCGGGGATGCCTGCGGAAATCTATTTGTCCACGCAGGAACAAACGGCAATGGCCTATCTGACCAAACCGTTGACAGACCAGTTCGAACGCGCCTTCCGCGAGGAATGACACAGCCCGCCGTGACTGTGTGAAGGTGACCAGAAAAAGATGGTGGGCGACCCTGGAATCGAACCAGGCGTGAGTCACCTCGGCGGAGTTACAGTCCACTGCCGCACCTTGCAGCGCGTCGCCCACTGATCCGGGGGAATAGCGAAGGGGCAGGGGGCCGTCAAGCAGGAACGCGGCTTTCGCCCCACCTTTCGGTCTTGCAAACTTTGGCTTATGACGCAAGGCAACCAAGGGGGCGCAATGGCCGGGAACAAACCATACATGGGTGAAAAACCCCAATGGATCATCGACAAGGAACGCGGCAAGCGCGCTGATGCCCGTGAAACCGTGTGGCTGTTCGGCCTGCACGCGGTGCGCGATGCGCTGCTGAACCCGGCGCGTGAACGGTTGCGCCTTGTGGTCACCAAAAACGCGTTGGACAAGCTGGAAGATGCGGTGGCAGCATCGGGCATGGTGCCAGAGATTGCCGATCCGCGCCGCTTTGACGTGCCCATTGATGAAGGATCTGTGCATCAGGGGGCAGCACTGGAGGTGCGCCCTTTGCATTGGGGCAGTCTGGCGGATGTATGCATCGGCGGCAAAGGCGCGCCCCTGGTGGTGTTATTGGACCGGGTGACCGATCCGCACAACGTGGGTGCCGTGCTGCGGTCGGCCGAAGTGTTTGGTGCGCGCGCGGTGATCGCACCGCGTCACCATTCCGCGCCCGAAACCGGGGCCTTGGCGAAAACCGCCAGTGGCGCGCTGGAACGCCAGCCTTATCTGCGGGTGGCAAACCTGTCGGACGCCATGCAGGAATTGCAGGCGATGGGCTATCTGCTGATTGGGCTGGATGGCGATGGGCCTGTCACACTGGATCAGGCCCTGGTGCAGGCGGGCCCGCGCGCGGTGGCGTTGGTCATGGGTGCTGAAGGGCCGGGTCTGCGCGAGAAAACGCGTGAGACCTGTGATAGTCTGGCCCGCATTCCCTATCCGGGCGGGTTCGGGTCATTGAACGTGTCAAATGCGGCGGCGGTGGCACTGTATGCCGCATCGCTGCGTTCACAATAACGCGACCGGGCGATGGATATGCACCCGTCTGACCCCATATCTGATGTCAGAGCATGTGGCCCGGAACGCCCTTGCTCTTTGACTTCACTGTCCCTCGTTCCGCCACTTGGCGCCCGGCCCCTCGGCTCGGGCGCCCTTTTGTAAAGGGGTGCCCTGATGCCCGCAGACCCCGTCATCCGCGAGATTCTGACATCGGTGCGCACCATTGCCGTTGTAGGCTGGTCACCAAAAGCTGATCGCCCCAGTCACGGGGTGGCACGGTTCCTGCACGACCGCGGCTACCGGGTGATCCCGGTCAATCCGGGGCAGGCAGGGATGGCGGCTTTGGGCACAACGGTGCGCGCAAGCCTTGCCGAAATAGACGAGCCTGTGGACATGGTTGATATCTTTCGCCGCTCTGATGAGGCGGGCGCTGTGGTGGATGCGGCGTTGGCGGCCTTTGCGAAACTGCAGGTGGTCTGGATGCAACTGGGTGTCGAAGACAATGCCGCCGCCGCGCGTGCCGTGGCGCATGGTGTGATAGCGGTGCACAACCGCTGCCCGGCGATTGAAATTCCGCGCCTTTTGCCGCCAGGGTGGCGGCGCGCCTGATACCGGTGGGGATGGGCAGATTGCCCATCCTACAGTGTCGGCGCTTCAGCTGCCTGCACCCGCGCCTTGAAACGCCGCAATCGTGAAATCATCCGGCAGAATCTCAATTTCCCATACCGGCGGCGGTGGCAGTTCAGGCAGGCGCAGATCAGCAAGCGCCTCAAACACCGGGCGCGGATTGCCGGGGAAATGCACCACTTGTGGCGTGCCCTGTCGCACGATCCGCACAAAGGCCAGATCATACTGGATCAGGGCCACCAGCAGCGGATCATCATCGCGCAACCAATCGGCAAAGGCCTGCGCCTCTAGCGGGGCAAAAAGTTTGGGGTCGCAATCACCATAGAACGCCGCCAGCGTGGCCTGCACCCCTTCGCCGTCGCGCAACAGCAGATAGCGCATCGCGCGCGGCAAGGTGCGCATCAGGATTGACCCGCGAAAACTGCGCGCAAGATAAGCGTACAGTGCCAGCATCCGCGCATCTTCGGGGTAGGGGTGGCAATCGGCATCCGCCTTCCACACCGCCTCGGTCAATGCCGCCTCCCATGCTGCAGGCGTAGGCGCGTTACCCTTGGGCCGAGCCGCCAGCGCGCGGGGGGCGGCATCGGTTGCACTGCGCCCCACGCCCGCCCACAATTCGCGCATATCCTCCACGATACCATCCAGCGCCGCCTCACCCGTGCGGTCCAGAAACGTGTCATAAATCTCAAAGTTCAGCGCTCCAAGGTTGGGCAGGCTGGCCAGCACCTCACGCGCGATATCCCGCAGATCGGCGGGCATCGGGCCTGAATGGCTGTCGAGCCAGACACCGCCCTGTTCCTCTCCGCCTGCAAGATGCACCTCCCAGACCCGGTCCAGCGGGATTTGCGTCAGGTAGCGGTCAAGGTTGATGCGCCCGTTGCGCGCATTGCAGTAAAGGTTGTGCAAATCCAGCAGGATACCGCAATCCGCCTGTGCCACCACTTGCGCCAGAAACGCCCCGTCCTCCATCTCGAATGCTTTGCGCGAAAGGTAGGCCACCCCCGTTTCAATCGCCACGGGCCGCCCCACGGCTGCACCAAAGGCCCGGATATTGCCCGCCGCCTGCACCACCCCCGCCGCTGTCTGCAAGGGTGGCAGCAGAAACCCCGCCGCCCGGTGCGGTGTACCCGCGACCGACAGGTGTTCGCTGACCCACGGGCTGTTCAGCCGCGCCGCCGTGGCCGCAATCAGCGCGCATTGCCCCGGATCGGGCGTGCGCGTGCCACCCAGCGGCATGCCCACCGAATGCACCAGCTTGTGCCCCGGCAGGCTGGCAAACAGATCAAGCCCGGCGCTGAATTCGTAGAACGGCCCGTCAAACGCGTGATCGGCCAGCCACATGGTTTGCGGTTCAATCTCCAGCACATCCAGCGCATCGGGCCGCCTTTGCAGAAATGGCCGCAGCGCGCGGGCGAATATCATCCCGATGCCCAGCTTGGGGGCTGCAAATGCAGCCCCCCCCACCTTAAGATTGTGGCCGGCAGGTCGGGCGCCTGCTTCAGCGTCAGCGTCCAACACGCAAGGCCACCTGTTCTACTGCCAGATTGCGGTCCAGCACGAACATTTCTTCCATTTGAAAGAAAATGTCACACCCCGTCGCACAGGCCACATGGCCTGACAGATCGGCGATCTTGTCCAGCATGTCATGCACATCCTTGATCGTGGCCACCGCACCGGGGCTGACCCCAACGCGCAGGGTGCTGGCCGATGTCTTGCTGGCGCCAAAGCTGCCCAACCGGGCCGTGCCGCGCAAGCCATCAGCCACGAACGCCTCGCGCTGACGTTCCAGAAAGATGTCAAAGCCCGAACAGCAGGCCCGGCAGCCCAGTTTATCCAGAATACTGCCCATGGATTTTTTTAGCCCGCCAATATCAGAGGCGACCGAAACAGGGATCGAAACACGTACGGCTTTCGCCGCAGAAAGAGCTGCGCTCATTGGGGAATTCCTTTGGTTGAATGGGTGGATCGTAAAAATCAAAGGCGCTGAAAATCAAATGCTCAGTGACAGAATCCTAACATGAAAACCCATCTCTCGCGGGTCTGGAATCCCATACCCTTGCAACCCGCCGCTGCTTTGTATTGGGTGGGCGCGCATCACCCGGAGCCTTGAGATGACCAACATGATCGACCTGCGCAGCGATACTGTGACCCGCCCGACACCTGCCATGCGGGAGGCCATGATGGCGGCCCCCTTGGGTGATGATGTGTTTGGTGATGATCCGACCGTGAATGCCCTGCAAGACAAGCTGGCCGATATGCTGGGGTTTGAGGGGGCGTTGTTCATGCCCACCGGCACGCAAAGCAACTTTTGCGGGATATTGGCGCATTGCCAGCGGGGCGATGAATATATCGTGGGCCAGATGGCGCATACCTACCGATGGGAGGGTGGCGGTGCGGCGGTATTGGGGTCAGTGCAGCCACAGCCGCTGGACCATGCGCCTGATGGAACGCTGCCCCTTGCGGCCATTGAAAGCGCGATAAAACCCGATGATCCGCACTATGCCCGCACACGGCTGCTGGCGCTGGAAAACACCATCGGGGGCAAGCTGTTGCCGATGTCCTATCTCACCGATGCCACGGCGTTGGCGCGGC
>JAYUZO010000012.1:0-5449 GCA_043751715.1 Rhodobacterales bacterium
GATGGGGATTGTTGGGGTAAGGTGACGAAATGCGCGTTTTCAGACCCCGCCCCGGACCTGATCCGGGGCGTGCTGGGCCAGTCGTGCTCCCACCGTAACGCTTGGTTAACCTTGATCGGCGATGACGTGTTCATGCCGAACTATCTGCGTCCAAATGTAACCGGGGCGACGGTGTTTTTCACCGTGACACTGGCTGTGCGCGGGGATGACCTGTTGGTGCGCGAGATTGAACGCTTGCGCGAGGCCGTGCGCGCCACGCGGGCAGAACGCCCGTTTGCGATTGACGCATGGGTGGTGTTGCCGGACCATATGCATGCTGTGTGGACCTTGCCCAAGTGTGACCGGGATTTTTCAACGCGGTGGGGCGCAATCAAGGCGAGGTTTTCAATCAGTATGGGTAGGGCGGGGTTCACCCCGCCATTGCCGATAGGGCGCGCGAACGGCGGGGTAAACCCCGCCCTACGGCGTAAAGGTGAAGTCGGCCTTTGGCAGCCGCGTTTTTGGGAGCATCATATCCGCGATGATGCCGATTACAGGGCGCATGTTGCCTATTGTTGGAACAACCCGGTGAAGCACGGGTTTGTGCAGCGGCCCGAGGATTGGCCGTATTCATCGGTGCATCGGTATGCGTAGGGCGGGGTTCACCCCGCCATTGCCCAATGGGTGCGTGGACGGCGGGGTGAACCCCGCCCTACGGCGTTGCGGTGGTCGTAGAATATTTACCCACACATGGAAATCGGTGTTAGGATTTTCGCAATGGCGTTTGAACCTGCCCCGAGACAATGGGGAGGTGTTCTGAAAGGTCAGGTTCCGCACCCTTATTTTGAGGTGCGGGTTTATTTTTGGATGTCAAACTTTTGGAGGACCGTGTGGTTGGTATCAAGTCTGTCGAAGAGAATTACAAAGATTTCAATCGCGTTTTCCCATTATCGGGCAATGTAGGGGCCAATGCCGGGGCGCTTGCTGCCTGGATGGATATGAGTGCCGCCTACTGCGGCTTGCCGTGTTCCGAAAAGTCTTCGGTCACATTTGACCGGTTGGCCAAGGTGGTGTGCGAAACGGTTCAGGCCGGTGTAACACGGCAGGATATCTTGCGTGACGCTTTGGCGATGGCGACATATCCATTCAGAAGCGCCACGGGGGTGGTCTGGGCGATCTGGCGTTTCGACTTTGCCAGCGCTGTAGCGAACCGTGACCATGACCATGATCAAATGCAGCCGATCAGCAAAGGTCAGGCGTTGGAATTGGCGCGCAACACCGAGAAGGTGCTGGCGTGGCGGGCCGAAATTGCCCTGCGGCACGGCGGCAATTACAAACTGGCATTGGAGCAGATGATGGAACCGTTGAACGGTATCGGCGAATTGGCCGAGCACCGGTTGCAACGTAATCTGGCCAATGAACACATCCGGATGCTGACAATGATCAGGAATCGTCCGGCGTTTCGCCGTTAAAAGCGTGCAGGGCGGAATGCGTGCGCGGCAGGGTTAAGTTAACCCTGCAGCGTCCGCACGCCGTACCCCTCAGCCCGTGCGACCATTGCGGCCACGGCTGCGATGCTTGCGGCGGCGGTGGTGAAATACGGGATCTTGTCCATCAGGGCGACGCGGCGGATATCGCGTGAATCGCTGATGGCCTGGGTGCCTTCGGTGGTGTTCATCACCAGCGTGATGTCGTCATTCTTGAGCCGGTCAACAATGTTGGGGCGGCCTTCATAGACCTTGTTCACCGGGGTGCTGGCCACGCCGACACCGGCCAGCCATGCGGCGGTGCCTTTGGTGGCGACCACCTCAAACCCCATTGCGACCAGATCACGCATGGCGGCGGCCATGGCGGTGGTCTTGTCCATGTCCTTGATCGACAGGAACACGCGGCCACTGTCGGGCAGGGTCACGCCTGCGCCCATCTGCGCCTTGAGGAAGGCCAAGGCAAAGGTACGGTCCCACCCCATGACCTCACCCGTGCTGCGCATTTCGGGCCCCAATACGGGGTCGACGCCGGGGAAGCGGGCAAAGGGCAGGACGGCCTCTTTGACCGAAA
The DNA here is from genome assembly GCA_043751715.1 of Rhodobacterales bacterium. GTDB lineage: Bacteria > Pseudomonadota > Alphaproteobacteria > Rhodobacterales > Rhodobacteraceae > JAAFHS01. Next base: position 2,038 of record JAYUZO010000012.1, read on the forward strand.
ACCATGGGGTGATGGGGTCGGCGAGTGTGTTGGGGTCGGCAAGGGGGAGGACGGTATCGGGGCCGACGCCCATGGCATAGGGGGCGCGGAGGGGGAAGTTGGAGAGGGGTTCACCGGCCATGAGGCGGGCGGCGATGGCGGCGATGGCGCTGTCGGTGGCCTTGGCGACGAAGGGCACGGTGCGCGAGGCGCGGGGGTTGACCTCGAGCACGTAAATCACGCCGTCCTTGATGGCGAATTGCACGTTCATGAGGCCGACAACGTTGAGGGCAAGGGCCATCTGGACGGTTTGCTGTTTCAGTTCGGTGATGGTGGCGGCGTCCAGCGAATGGGGGGGCAGGCAGCAGGCGGAATCACCGGAATGCACGCCGGCCTCTTCGATATGTTCCATGATGCCGCAGACGTGGACTTGGGTGCCGTCAGAGAGGGCATCAACGTCAACCTCGATGGCGCCCGACAGGTAGCTGTCCAGCAGAACGGGGCTGTCACCGGATACCTGAACGGCTGTGCGGATATAGCGTTCCAGCTGGGCATCATCGCGGATGATCTCCATCGCGCGGCCACCCAGCACGAAGGAGGGGCGGATCACCAGCGGATAGCCAACGGTGGCAGCGACGGCGAAGGCTTCGTCGCGGGAGCGGGCGGTGCCGTTGACGGGCTGTTTGAGGTTCAGTTTGTGGAGGAGCTGCTGGAAACGCTCACGGTCTTCGGCAAGGTCGATGGCATCGGGGGTGGTGCCAAGGATGGGAATGCCTTCGTTGGCAAGGGCTTGGGCGAGTTTCAGGGGGGTTTGGCCGCCAAGCTGCACGATCACGCCGTGCAGGGTGCCGTTATCCTGTTCGACGCGAAGGATTTCGAGGACATGTTCAAGGGTGAGGGGTTCGAAATACAGACGATCAGAGGTGTCATAATCGGTGGAGACGGTTTCGGGGTTGCAGTTGACCATGATGGTTTCATAGCCAGCGGCGGTCAGGGCATAGCAGGCGTGGACGCAGCAATAGTCAAATTCAATGCCCTGCCCGATGCGGTTGGGGCCGCCGCCAAGGATGACGACCTTTTTGGCACCCGATGGGCGGGCTTCGCATTCCACGTCGCCCATGACGGGGGTTTCGTAGGTGGAATACATGTAGGGGGTTTGCGCCTCAAACTCGGCGGCGCAGGTATCAATCCGTTTGAAGACGGCGTGGACGCCAAGATTTTTGCGGGCGCGGCGGATTTGGCCTTCGTCGCGGCCGGTGAGGGTGGCAAGGCGGGCATCGGTGAAGCCCAGCATTTTCAGGCGGCGCAGGGCGGGGGCCGTGACGGGCAGGCCTGTGGCGCGGATGTCGGCCTCGGCGTCGATGATCTCGCGGATGCGGGCAAGGAACCATGGGTCAAAGGCGGTGGCGTGGTTGATTTCGTCATCGGTGAGGCCGTGGCGCATGGCCTGTGCGATGACGCGGATACGGTCGGGGGTTTGCAGGGACAGGGCCTTGAAGATGGTGGCCTTGTCGGGCGCGCCTTCGATATGGATTTCGTCGAAACCTGTCAGGCCGGTTTCCAAGCTGGCCAGCGCCTTTTGCAGGCTCTCGTGGATGGTGCGGCCGATGGCCATTACTTCGCCGACGGATTTCATGGCGGTGGTCAGGTGGGGTTCGCTGCCGGGGAATTTTTCGAAGGCAAAGCGCGGGATTTTGGTGACGACATAGTCGATGGAAGGCTCGAAACTCGCAGGGGTGACTTTAGTGATGTCGTTATCAAGCTCATCCAGTGTGTAGCCGACGGCCAGCTTGGCCGCGATTTTCGCAATCGGGAAGCCGGTCGCCTTGGACGCGAGCGCCGAAGACCGCGACACGCGGGGGTTCATTTCGATCACGACCATGCGGCCATCGGCGGGGTTGATCGCCCATTGCACGTTGGACCCGCCGGTTTCGACGCCGATTTCGCGCAGCACGGCGATGGAGCCGTTGCGCATGATCTGGTATTCCTTGTCGGTCAGCGTCAGGGCCGGGGCGACGGTGATGCTGTCGCCGGTATGCACGCCCATCGGATCAATGTTTTCAATGGCGCAGACGATGATGGCGTTGTCGGCCGTATCGCGCACCACCTCCATCTCAAACTCTTTCCAGCCCAGCAGGGACTGGTCGATCAGCACCTGTGCCATGGGCGATGCCTCCAGCCCCGAACGCACGATGGCCTCGTAATCATCGCGGTTATAGGCCACACCACCGCCGGTGCCGCCAAGGGTAAAGGCCGGGCGGATGATGGCGGGCAGGCCCACGTATTCGATGGCGCCAATCGCCTCGGCCACGCCTGCGGCGATGTCGTACTTGCCCGATGGCAGCTTGGGGGCTGCAATGATGGTGGCCTTGGGGTTTTCCAGACCGATCCTGTCCATCGCCTCACGGAACAGTTTGCGGTCTTCGGCCATTTCGATGGCTTCGCGCTTGGCCCCGATCAATTCCACGCCGAATTTTTCGAGCACACCCATATCGGCCAGCGCAAGGCTGGTGTTCAGGCCCGTCTGCCCGCCCATGGTGGGCAGCAGCGCATCGGGGCGTTCCTTTTCAATGATCTTGGCCACCACTTCGGGGGTGATTGGTTCGATATAGGTGGCATCGGCCAGACCCGGATCGGTCATGATGGTGGCGGGGTTCGAATTCACCAGAATGACGCGGTAGCCTTCTTCGCGCAGGGCCTTGCAGGCCTGCGCACCGGAGTAGTCAAACTCGCACGCCTGCCCGATGACAATGGGCCCCGCGCCGATGATCATGATCGACTTGATATCGGTCCGCTTTGGCATGGTGGCCCCCAAATCTAGCGCAAAACTTCGCGGGTTATAGCGATGGGGGGGCGGGGTGCAAGGGGCAAAGGCCGGGTGTGCATGTTGACTTTGCAGGTGAATGTGCACCCGGCGAAATCGCGGTCGTCAAAGCTGATCAAGGCGGCGGAAAACGGCGAAGAGGTGATCTTCGCGCGGGGGAACAAGCCGGCGGTGCGGCCGGTGGCGGCTGGTTGCGGCTGACCTGGTATGTGACACATGGCCGGGCCTGCGCCGTGTGTGGTGATGCGGCGCAAGGGCTGCCCGACACATGTTGCGACAATTGAATCAGGGCTGGAATCTGGGAATTGGCTGCTCAAAAGGCTATGGTCGCGTCAGTTTTCAAAGCAGGTGATGGCAAATGAACAAAAGTGTTATTGGTGTTGGCATTGCAGCCGTAGTTGGGGTGGCGGGTTATATCGGCTATACCACGTTCATGGCGGCAGCCCCCGCTGGTTATACCGAAACCAACATTGATATCGGGGCCACGGCCCTGCCGGATGTGGCGGCTGTCTGCCCCGGTCTGGACGCGCACCCGTTGCTGGTGTGTCTGGCAGGTACGTTGAAGGCGGGGGTCACACCAGAGGTTCTGGCAGACTTGCAGCAGCCCTA
>JAYUZO010000013.1:0-6747 GCA_043751715.1 Rhodobacterales bacterium
TCCAGAACGGGCCGGACGCTTCGCGCTTGCCCCCCTCCATCGCGACCATGCCATCCAGCAGATTGCAGATCAGCCGCGCCTGACAGCCAAGCCCCGCCAGCACAAACCACAGTGCCGCGGCCCAGCCAGAACTGGTGCCACCCAGCCAGAACGCCCCCCCTGCCAGTGCAGCACACCCCATCGACGCGATGGAAATCTGGTTTGGTGTCACCCGGCTGCCCGCCAGCAGGCGCGCTGCGGCCTGCGCCCAGCCTGCATTGCGGGTGGCAATCGGGCGGCGGTCGCCATGCTGATCGGCGGTCATACCGTGCTCCAGTAAAACCGCGTCAGGTGGAAAAAGATCGGTGCCGAAAAGATCACCGAATCAAGCCGGTCAATGAACCCGCCATGCCCCGCAATCATCTGGCCCCAGTCCTTGACGCCCCTGTCACGCTTGATCGCACTCATCACCAGGCCACCAAAGAACCCCATCAGCACAATCAGAAACGCCATGCCCCCCGCCTGCAGCGGCGTGAATGGCGTAAGGAACGACAGGCCCGCGCCAATGACGATGGCGCTTAGCGCGCCGCCGACAAAGCCTTCCCAGGTTTTTGATGGCGAAAGCGACGGGGCAATTTTGGTACGGCCAAACAGCTTGCCCCAGATATATTGCGCCACGTCCGACCCTTGCACCACCACCACCAGAAAGGCGATCAGCAGCACGTTGCGCCCTTCAAACCCCGGTATCTGCAACGACAGCAGCGCAGGCACATGGCTGACGCAGAACACGCAAACCATCAGCGCCCATTGCACCTCGGCCACGCGCGATAAAAAGCGGCTGGTATCACCACGCAAGGTGGCGATGATCGGCATCAGCAGGAAGGCATAGACGGGGATGAAGATGGAATAAAGGCCATACCATTCGGTCCAGACCAGCCAGTATTGCACGGGGATAACCACAAAGAACGCGGCGGCCAGTGCCATATGATCGGCACGTCGTGTGTCGGTAAGCGTCAGGAATTCCCGCAAGGCGGCGAATGAACAGAACGCAAACAGCACACAGGCGCCCGCCTTGCCAAAGGTCAGCGCCAGCCCCATCAGGATCACCATCACCCACCACGCCTTGATCCGCGCATTCAGGTTTTCGATCACCGGGTTATCCGCGCCCTTACGGTCGGCAAGCATGGCCCCGATCAGGCTGGCGGCCAGCAACACACCGCCAAGGCCCAGCAGCAGCATCCACAGATCAGCCGTGGCACCTGTCATGCGGCACCTGTTGCGGGTGCGGGTGCGGTGGCCAACAGGGCGGCGGTGGCGCGGGCAAGGAAGGCATCTTTCGCCTCACTGGCATGAATATGCAGGGGTTCGCCAAAGGTCACAGTGCAGATCAGCGGGATGGGAATGATTTCACCCTTGGGCATGACGCGGTTAAGGTTGGCAATCCAGACTGGGACAAGATCAATATCAGGGCGCTGCCGGGCGAAATGGTACAGACCGGTCTTGAACGGCAGCAGCCCGTCCCCCGCCATGTTGCGCTGGCCTTCGGGAAAGATGATCAGCGATGATCCGTCAGCGGCGGCGTCAACCATCTGCGCTACGGGATCGGCTGTGCGGGCCTCGGGCCGGCGGTCAATCAGCACGGCGTTGAACACATCACGGCCGATGAAGGCCCGTAGCGGCCCGGTCAGCCAATAATCGGCGGCGGCCACCGGGCGGGTATCGGCACGCAATTTGGGGGGCAGCACTGTCCAGATCAGGACAAAATCACCGTTGGAGGTGTGGTTGGCGAAATACACGCGCTGCCGGGGAACGGGCGCGCATCCGGCCCATGTGGCCTGCACAGCGGTGACTGCACGGGCAAACAGCCCGATGGCGGTGCCGGTGGCGCTGGCAGCAAGGCGGCGGGCAAGGGTCAGGGGATGCTCTTACGGTTGCTTGCGTTGATGGGAGTGTATGCGGCCTGTGAACGGCGTTCAAGGGGTGAAATCCATGCCACCTGGGGCACAGGGGCGGGGCTTTTGCCAGATTGCATCCAGCGGTCCCGGATCAGGTAAGGGACGGTGTTTGGCGCGGTCAGTGCTGGCCCAAAACAACAAGGCCGCCCCGAAGGACGGCCTGTTGGGGCGGTTGGTGGAGCCAGGGAGGATCGAACTCCCGACCTCTTGAATGCCATTCAAGCGCTCTCCCATCTGAGCTATGACCCCGCCGGATCGCCTGAGCACCGCAGTTGCCTGCGGAACACCGGCTGATTATGGGAAGGTGCAGCGGGGTGCAAGCAAAAAGCGTGGCCCCGCAGTGCCTTTGTCAGACTTCGTTTGAACCAAAGCCGTCAGACTTCGTCTTCGTCGCCTGCCACATCTGCAAGCTCGTCCAGTGACACGTTGTCGTCACTGTCATCTTCCAGCAGATCATCATCAATTTCGGTATCATCGGTGGCACCGGTTTCCAGCAGATCATCATCTGCCTCGATATCCACCAGCACTTCGTCGTCCTTTTCAGGTGCGACGCGTGCGATCACCGATGCCGCCATTTTACGGCGCACCGATTCGATATCCACCACTTCGCCCGTATAGGGGCTGACGATGGGTGTGCGGTTCAGGTCATAAAAACGCTTGCCGGTGGTCGGGCAAATACGTTTCGTTCCCCATTCTGCCTTGGGCATGGAATCCCCTTGGGTTGTCATGCGTGAATAAGGTCGCTCGATTGCCAGAAGTCGGGGCGAGTGTCAAAGGCTTTTCCCTCAAAGCCTTTTCCCCTTGGCGCGAAGCGGTTACATCGCGGGGGTTGGGGCCTGCATCACGCATGGCCGTGCGTTGCGGGGGCTGATGCCACATTTGCCGGGAAATCCGCCGATCGAAATCACGCTGCGCCGGTCGGCCCGCGCGCGGCGGTTTTCGCTGCGCGTCAGCCGGGTCGACCGGCGCGTGACGCTGACGCTGCCAACCCGCGCGCGTGACGCCGAGGCGATGGCCTTTGCCGCATCGCAGGAAGGCTGGCTGCGCAATGCCATGGCAGGGCTACCGGTGCTGACAGGCGTGGCACTGGGCGGCGTGGTGCCGGTCGAGGGGCGGATGCTGCACCTTGTGCCGGGTGCCGGGCGCATGGTGCGGGCCGACGGCGACGCGCTTTTGGTGCCGGGCGCTGCCGCACAGGCCGGACGGCGGGTGCAGGTCTACCTACAGGCGCTGGCGCGCACGCGGCTGGTGGCGGCATCTGACCGGTATGCCGCACAGGTGGGCCGCCGTTTTGTGGGCATCACCCTGCGCGATCCACGGTCACGGTGGGGCAGTTGCACGGCGGACGGCGCGCTGATGTATTCATGGCGATTGGTGATGGCCCCGCCCGATGTGCTGGATTATGTCGCCGCGCACGAAGTGGCGCATCTGGTGGAAATGAACCACTCACCCGCGTTCTGGGCGGTGGTGGCGCGCCTGCGGCCCGATTGGCAGGTGCAGCGCAACTGGCTGCGCATGCATGGCGGTGATTTGCAGTCCCATCGCTTCGGGGATTGACGGCGCGCCCTGCCCGGTGTTCCGCTGCACAGCATGCTGATGCCCCGCCTGACAGACCCAAACGCCCATGCGCATGAACGCCTGTACCGCACCTTGCGCCAACAGGTGATGCACGGTGAACTGCCCCCCGGTCAGGCGCTGACCTTGCGGGGGCTGGCGGCCACCTTTGGCGTATCAATGACCCCCGCGCGTGAGGCGGCACGTCGGCTGGTGGCCGAGGGGGCGCTGACCTTGTCATCATCGGGGCGCATATCGACGCCCGAACTGACCCCGGAACGGATTGAGGAACTGGCCGCGATCCGCGCGTTGCTGGAGCCTGAACTGGCCTCCCGCGCGCTGCCCCGCGCGCATTTCGCGCTGATTGACCGGCTGGCCGCGATCAACGCGCTGAACGCCGAGGCTGTGGTGCGCCAGGACGCCGTGGCCTATATCCGCACCAATCTGGAATTTCACCGCACGTTGTATTTGCGCGCCCAGGCCCCCGCCATGCTGGCGATGTGCGAAACGGTCTGGCTGCAACTGGGCCCTACCATGCGGGCACTGTATTCGCGCCTGCGCCGCAACGAACCACCCCAGCACCACCGAAACATCCTTGCCGCCCTGCGCGCCGGTGATGAGCCGGGCCTGCGTCTGGCGGTGCGCACGGATGTAACACAGGGCTTGCGGCATCTGGTGGGATAACGATTTTCCTGCGAAAAATCAGGGGGCTGTCCGCCCCCTCGGCGCAAGCGCCTCACCCCCGAAGATGTTTATGCAAATGTGAAAGGCGCAGAGGTGCGTGCATTTGTGCACAGTGGGCCTGTCGGTTTGGGGTCTTGGCGCAGGGCAGATTGCACGCCATCTAGCGTTGGACCAGACACAGGAGAACGCCCATGTCATTCCGCCCCGTGATCGAAACGCGCCGCGCCAGCCCGCATGTGGAAGGCGCAGGCGTGCATCTGCACCGGGCGTTCGGATTTGGTGATCCGACCGAGGCCGATCCGTTCTTGTTGTTTGATGATTTCCGGGGTGACCATCCGCGCGATTACAGCGCCGGTTTTCCCTGGCATCCGCACCGGGGGATCGAGACGATCACCTATGTGCTGGCGGGCACGGTCGAACATGGTGACAGTCTGGGAAACCGGGGCATTCTGGGGCCGGGCAGTTTGCAGCTGATGACGGCGGGGCGCGGGATCCTGCATCAGGAAATGCCCAAGGGCGATGCGCAGGGCCGAATGCACGGCTTTCAGTTGTGGGGCAACCTGCCCCGCGCGCTCAAGATGACGGCGCCGCGCTATCAGGATATTGCCGGGCATGCACTGCCGGACCGGTTTGAAGATGACGGCACCAGCATCCGTGTGGTGATTGGCGATTATCGCGGTGTGCGCAGCCCGGTTGACGGGATTGCCGCCGATCCGCAATATCTGGATATCTTTGTGCCCGCGGGCAAGCGCAAGGTGTTCAGGGTGGATACGCGCCGCAAGGCGTTTGCCTATGTGTTTGACGGGGCTGCCAGTTTCCGTGATGCCGCGCGGCCGGAAGGCGTGCTTCTGGAAAAGGAAGTGGCGGGCCACGAGGTGAATATTCGTGATCTTTCGGGCAATCGCACACTGGTGCGCTTTGGTGCGGGGGATGAAGTGGTGGTGACGGCAGGGCCGGACGGTGCGCGCTTTCTGCTGATTTCAGGTGCACCGATTGCCGAACCCGTGGCATGGGCGGGGCCGATCGTGATGAATTCGGAAGCCGAGCTACAGCAGGCGTTCCGCGAATTGCGCAACGGCACCTTCATCCGCCCGGCGCATTGACGTTTTCATGCGGTGATCCACACCGTCAACGCTCCGCCCCGGATCAGGTCCGGCGCGGGGCAGTCTGATGCCACGGCCTGTGTCTGCACGACACCACGCGCGGATTGCTTTGGTATCGTCAAAGGCCGATAAAGCGGCACGATCACCCGCCTACAGGGCAGCCTGTTGCAGTGTCATTTCCGCAGGCATTGCCGGTCAGGCATGGATCGCACCATCGCCGCAGGCCAAGGCCGCCTCACGCACGGCCTCACTGTACGTCGGGTGCGCGTGGCAGGTCAGCGCCAGATCCTGCGCGCTTGCCCCGAATTCCATCGCCACGCACACCTCATGGATAAGATCGCCCGCCATGGGGCCGATAATATGCGCGCCCAGAATGCGGTCGGTGGCGGCATCGGCAAGGATTTTCACAAAGCCTTCGCCCTGAAACACCGCCTTGGCGCGACCATTGCCCATGAAGCTGAACTTGCCCACCTTGTAGGCCACGCCTGCCTCTTTCAGCTGTTCCTCGGTGCGGCCGACATTCGCCACCTCGGGCGTTGTATAAATCACCCCCGGAATGACCCCGTAATTCACATGGCCATGCTTGCCCACAAGGATTTCGGCCAGTGCCATGCCTTCATCCTCGGCCTTGTGGGCCAACATCGGCCCAACAATGGCATCGCCGATGGCATACAACCCCTTGATATTGGTCTGGAAATGGTCATCCGTCTGCACCTGCCCGCGTGGCAGCATCGTTACACCCAAACCCTCTAGCCCCAGCCCCGCGACAAAGGGTTTGCGCCCCGTCGCCACCAGCACCACCTCGGCATCAAGGCTGGCATCCGTCTCTTTCTTGCGCAGCTTGTAGCTGACCGTCGCGCCGTTTTTGCCAACCGTCACGCCCTGCACCGCCGCCCCCAGCACAAAGGTGATCCCTTGTTTGGCCAGGATACGCTGAAAGGTTTTCGCCACATCGCCGTCCATGCCCGGTGTGATGGCATCAAGGTATTCCACCACCGTCACCTGCGTGCCCAGCCGCGCATAGACCGACCCCATTTCAAGGCCGATCACCCCCGCCCCGATCACCACCATGGTCTTTGGAATACGCCCCAGCGTCAGCGCCCCGGTTGATGTCACAACCGTCCGTTCATCCACCACCACGCCCGGCAGGCTGCTCGCCTCGGACCCCGTCGCAATGACAATACTGGTGGCGGTATGCACATCATCACCCACCTTGACCTGCCCCGCCGCCGGGATAAACCCCCAGCCCTTCAGCCAGGTTATCTTGTTCTTTTTGAACAGAAATTCGATACCTTTGGTATTCTGCCCGATCACATCATCCTTGTAGGCCAGCATCTTTGGCCAATCCACCTTGGGTGCCCCGCCGATCAGACCCATCTTTTCAAAATTCTCATGCGCTTCGTGCAGCATATGGGTGGCGTGCAGCAGGGCCTTGGATGGAATGCAGCCTACATTCAGGCAGGTGCCGCCCA
>JAYUZO010000014.1:0-2909 GCA_043751715.1 Rhodobacterales bacterium
CGCCGCACGACCAGTGACAGGGGTTCGGGTGCAATCACCTGCGCCTCAAGCCGGGTTTCCTGCGGGCCGAGGCGGGCAAGGGCAAAATCCAGATCGCCGTTGCGCAAAAGATCGCACAGATGCACCGAAGTGGCCACCGTGACTTCGGCACGGTAGGCGGGGTGGCTGCGCTGCAGTTCGGTCAGCGCGGGCAACACAAGGCTGAGCGCGGGGCCGGTGACAGCACCCACGCGCACCACGCCTGCGCGCCCGGTTGCGGCATCGGCCATTTCGCGCGCGGCATCGGCCAGTTCAATCTGGATGCGGGCGGCGCGGGCAGCCAAAGCCTGCCCCACCGGTGTCAGACACAGGCCCCGCCCCTGCCGTTCGTGCAAGGCCACGCCCAGCATCGCCTCCATTTCAGCCATCAGGCGCGAGGCGGCCGGCTGGGCAATGCCAACCCGTGCCGCCGCCTGACCAAGTGCTGCGGTCAGGTGCAATTCGGCCAACAGGCGAAGCTGCGCGGGCTTCAACTGGCGCAGTTGGGCGGCAAGCGCGAGGGGGGATACAATCATGGCTGCCTTGGTATGATTGGCTTCGGATATGACATTTGACAGATATGTATCCGGGCTGCAATGTCTGCCGCGTTCGCAAGGCTGCGCGCAGAACGCTTGCCGGGTGCGGATAAACGCCAGATATCATCGGGAGGAAACAGATGATCTTGAACCGCCGTGGCCTTATGGCCCTTGCTGGTACGACTGCCGCCTTGGCGGCACTGCCTGCTTTCGCGCAAGACAAGGGTGCCGTCGGCATCGCCATGCCAACCAAATCGTCGTCGCGCTGGATTTCGGATGGCGATTCCATGGTGAAGGCGTTTACCGACGCCGGCTATACCGTTGATCTGCAATATGCCGAGGATGATATCCCAACCCAGCTGAGCCAGATTGAAAACATGATCACATCCGGCGTCAAGGCGCTGGTGATTGCGGCCATTGACGGCACCACGCTGTCAAACGCGCTGGACAATGCGGCTGCCGCCGGGATCAAGGTTATCGCCTATGACCGCCTGATCCGCGATTCCGGTTCGGTTGATTATTATGCCACCTTCGACAACTTCAAGGTCGGCGTGCAGCAGGCCGAAAGCCTTGTGGCCGGTCTGAACGAACGCTTTGCCGGCGTTAAGCCATGGAATGTTGAACTGTTCGGCGGTTCACCCGACGATAACAACGCGTTCTTTTTCTACAACGGCGCGATGAGCGTTCTGCAGCCAATGATTGACGCGGGCGATATTGCCGTGCCGTCAGGCCAGTTGGGCATGGATGTGGTGGGCACGCTGCGGTGGGATGGTGCGGTGGCACAGGCGCGGATGGATAACCTGCTGTCGTCAAACTATGGCAGCACGCAGCTGCACGGCGCGCTGTCGCCTTATGATGGGCTGTCAATTGGCATTCTGTCATCGGTCAAGGGCGTGGGCTATGGATCAGGTGATCTGCCGATGCCGATTGTGACCGGGCAGGATGCGGAAATCCCGTCGGTGAAATCCATGATCGCGGGCGAGCAGTATTCGACCGTGTTCAAGGATACGCGCGAACTGGCCAAGGTCACGGTCAGCATGGTGGATGCCGTGCTGTCGGGTGGGACGCCGGACATCAACGATACGGCGACCTATGACAACGGTGTCAAGGTTGTGCCGTCCTACCTGTTGGAGCCGGTTTCGGTGAACCTGACCAACTATGAAGCGATTCTGGTGGGTTCGGGCTATTACACCGCCGATCAAATCCAGTAGGTTATCCCAACGGCCCATTCGCAGCGGTGCGGGTGGGCCTGCCTTGGGGGGGATACATGCCAGCACTGATGGAAATGCGGGACATCAGCATGGTGTTTCCGGGCGTCAAGGCGCTTGACCGGGTCAGCCTTTCGGTTGAACCGGGCGAAATTCATGCGATTTGCGGCGAAAACGGCGCGGGCAAATCAACGCTGATGAAGGTGCTGTCGGGGGTGTATCCGCATGGCAGCTTTGACGGCGAAATCATCTATGATGGCGCGCCCCTGCGCAATCGCGGCATCCGCGATAGCGAGGAAAAGGGCATCATCATCATCCATCAGGAACTTGCGCTGATCCCCCTGTTGTCGATCGCCGAGAACCTGTTCATGGGCAATGAAGTGGCTTCGCGCGGCGTGATATCTTGGCCGCTGGCGTTTCAGAAAACCGAAAGCCTGCTGCGCCAAGTGGGCCTGAATGAACCGCCGGGTGCGGTGGTGGGCAAGCTGGGCGTGGGCAAGCAGCAGTTGATCGAAATTGCCAAGGCACTGTCCAAGAACGTGAAATTGCTGATTCTGGATGAGCCGACGGCGGCCTTGCAAGAGGCGGATGCTGACAGGTTGCTGGACCTGATGCTGGAACTGAAGGCGCAGGGCGTGGCGCAGATCATTATCAGCCACAAACTGAACGAGATTTCGCGCGTGGCTGACCGGATTACGGTGATCCGTGATGGGGCGGCGGTATCCACCCTGACCCGCGCCGACATTTCCGAAGACCGCATCATCCGCGATATGGTGGGGCGCGATATGGCGCACCGGTATCCCGAACGCAGGCTGAACCCCGGTGAGATGCTGTTCGAGGTGGAAGGCTGGTCCTGCGCGCACCCCGAACAGGCGGGGCGGCAGATGATCAAGGGCGTGTCGCTGAACGTGCGCAAAGGCGAGATTGTGGGCATTGCGGGGCTGATGGGCACGGGGCGCACGGAACTGGCCATGTCGATCTTTGGGCGCAGCTATGGCAAGGCGCATGCGGGCACGGTGCGGATGCACGGTGCGCCGGTGGATGTATCATCCGTGAAAAAGGCGATTGATGCGGGGATTTCCTATGTGACGGAAGACCGCAAGGTGCTGGGCCTGATCCTGGATGAGCCGATCCTGAAAAACATCAG
>JAYUZO010000015.1:0-11225 GCA_043751715.1 Rhodobacterales bacterium
AACCAAGACCTATGATGACATCGTGACCGAAGTCGCCGCCACCTTCCCGCCCGACAGGCGCGTGAGCCGATCTTCACTGTCGCGCTGGTGGGTGAAAAACAAGCCGGAACCACGAAGCGCAACCAGCTGCAACTGGCACATACCGCACGATCCCGGCTGTAACGGGCATTGCACGGCAATTACCGACACTGCGAATTAATAAGGACATCGCCCTGTCACAATGGTGAAAATATCCTTGGGGGTGAATGGCCGCAGGCCAGAGGCGGGCAGACAGCCCCACTTACCCGTGCAGTTCAGCCGCGCGCCGTTCAAAGGCGCGCACCACCCGCTGCATCGCATCGTTGAACACCACCCCGATGATCCCCTGCAAAATCGCATTGCGGAATTCGAAATCCACAAAGAACTCGATCTCTGATCCCCCCTCCGCCCGATCCCGGAATTGCCATGTCGACACCATCTTGCGGAACGGACCATCCAGATATTCCGTCTCGATCCGCCGCTGATCCGGCCACAACACCACACGGCTGCCAAAGCGTTCACGAAACACCTTGAAGCTGATCACCAGATCCGCCTCCATCACGTCACTGCCATTCGCCTTTGGTGTGCGTGACCTGATCCGCGCCGCCGCATTCCACGGCAAGAATTTCGGGTATGCCCCCACATCCGCCACAAGCGCATACATCTGGTCTGCCGTGTAAGGCACAACTTTGATCTCATGGTGGGTCGGCATGGCCTGCTCGCGTGACTTCACAGCTGGTAATTGTTATGCAACGGCGCTGTTGCAAGGGGAAGACCATGCCGGATTATGTCATCGACCAGATGATCAGCGCCAAAGCCATTGCGGCAAGGGTTGAATCGCTGGCGCGCGAGATCACCGCGCATTTCGCCGGGGCTGACAAATTGGTGGTCGTGGGCCTGCTGCGCGGGTCATTCGTGTTCATCGCTGACCTTGTACGTGAGATTGACCTGCCGGTGGAGGTGGATTTTCTGGAGGCCAGCAGCTATGGCGACGCCATGCATTCAAGCCGCGAGGTGCGGATATTGAAGGATCTGCGCGGTGAAATCGCAGGCCAGTCCGTGCTGGTGGTCGAAGATATCATCGACACGGGCTTTACCCTGCACCACGTCAAAAACCTGCTTCTGTCCCGCGGCCCTGCACAGCTCGAAGTTTGCGCGCTGCTGGATAAACCCTCACGCCGCGAGGTGGACGTGAAGGCGACATGGACGGGGTTTGAGATTCCCGATGAATTCGTGGTGGGCTATGGCATTGACTATGCCCAGCGGAACCGGAATTTGCCCTACATCGGCAAAGTGCGGTTCCCTTAAGCAGTGGGTGGTGGATGGTTCTTCGCGCGCGCTCGGTGGGCGTTTTCAATCATAAAGCGCCACTCTCAATCTGCTTTGACCATCCGCAACTTCCCTTCAAGGGACGCCCCTTACAGCGCGGCCCTTAACTGCCGCCTAAGGATCTTCCCACTTGCGGTTTTCGGGATGGCATCCACAAACCGCACGTCTGCCAGTTGTTTATACGTGGCCACCTGCCCCACCAGCACCGCCTTGACCGCCTCAGCCGTTAACGCAGACCCCGCCCGCCGCACCACAAAGGCCACCGGACGCTCGCCCGCTTCATCATCCGGCTGGCCGATCACCGCGCAATCGGCAATCTCGGCATGGCCGATCAGGATCGCTTCCAGCTCGGCCGGGGCCACCTGAAAGCCCTTGACCTTGATCAGCTCTTTCACCCGGTCAACAATCCACAGGAATCCGTCCGCATCAATCCGCGCCAGATCGCCTGTGCGCAGCCAATCGCCCTGCATCGTACGCGCCGTCGCCTCTGCGTTGCCCAGATAGCCCTTCATCACCTGCGGGCCGCGCACCCACAATTCCCCCGGCTGATCCGGCCCCATATCCACCAGCGTGTCAGGGTCCACGATCCGGCTTTGTGTCATTGCCACCGTCTGCCCCACCGCCCCCACGCGGCTTTGCCCCGGCGGTGTCAAATGGGAAATCGGGCTCATCTCTGTCATGCCATAGCCTTGCATCACCTCGCAGCCCAACCGCGTTGCACAGGCCGTGGCCAGCTCCACCCCCAAGGGCGCCGCCGCCGACATGATCCGCTTGACGCATGTCAGATCAAACTGATCCACCATCGGGTGCTTGGCAAGCGCAAGCACCAGTGGCGGCACCACCATCAGCGTTTCCATCCGGTGCTGCGATATCAGCCGCAATGATGTTTCCAGATCAAAGCGCGGCAGCGTCACCAACCGACCGCCTTCGTACAGATAGGTATTCAGCAGCACGATCATGCCGTAGATATGAAAGAACGGCAGGATCGCCAGCGTGATGTCCCCCGGTTTGATCTGCAGCAACTGCGCGCCCTGCAGCAGGTTCGTCACAAGGTTGGCCTGCGTCAGCATCACGCCCTTGGGCAGGCCGGTGGTGCCCGATGAATAGGGCAGCACGCAAATATCATTGGCCAGATCGACCGGCACCTGAGCTGTGACCGGCGGCCCGGCGAATGCTGCCAACCCGGCGTCATCCATCAGTACGGTTTGTGTAACGCTGGTGCCCTGCACCGCCTCGGCTGCCAGTGTGGCCAAGGCGGCGGGCACACATAAAAGCCGCGCTTTGGAATCGTTCAACTGATGGCGCAACTCGGTTGCCGTGTAGGTGGGGTTGGCCGTGGTCAGCGTGACGCCTGCCCAAAGTGTGCCGTGAAACACCACCGCAAAGGCCGGGCTGTTGCCCGACATCAGCGCCACCACATCGCCCGGACCAATGCCGCGCGCCGCAAGCCCGCCCGCAAAACCCATGACCGCGTCGCGCAACTGCGCCCCCGTCATGTCTGCACCACTGACGCCGTCCATCAGCACCGGGCCGTCCGGTGCAAGCCCGGCAAACACCACTTCGGTGATGGTTTTGGTGGGCACGTCGATGGCTGGATACGGGCTGTGGTAAATCATTTTGGCCTCCCTTTTGTCAGCTACGCTAACCGCCCCACAGGGATTCGGGGCAGGAAATTTTCTGTGACCGCTGAACCGCTCGCTTCGCTTCATTGACAACGGCGGGGGCCGGGTGTCTGTCAGCCCGATGTCGACGATTTCGCCCCCTTCCGCACCTGCCCCGTCGCGCCCAACCGATACAACCGTATTCCCCGTCATTCTGGCCATCGCCTTTTGCCATTTGGCCAACGACTTGATGCAATCGCTGATTCCGGCGATCTATCCGCTGCTCAAGGCCGAACTGACGCTCAGCTTTGCGCAGATCGGGCTGATTACATTCGTGTTTCAGGGCACGGCATCCGTTTTGCAACCCATCATCGGCTATATCACTGACAAGCGCCCGATGCCCTATTCGCTGCCCTGTGGCATGGGCCTGACGCTGGCCGGGATCATTCTGTTGTCGGGTGCGCACAGCTTTGGTGTGGTGCTGGTGGCGGTGGCGTTGATCGGCATGGGGTCATCAGTGTTTCACCCTGACAGCAGCCGCATTGCGCGGCTGGCCGCGGGTCCGCGCCCCGGCCTTGCGCAATCGGTGTTTCAGGTGGGCGGCAATGCAGGATCGGCGCTTGGGCCGCTGGCGGCGGCGTTGATCGTGGTGCCGTTCGGGCAGGGCAGTCTGGAATGGTTCGCGATTGTCGCCCTTGCGGGCATTGCCGTGCTGGCGGCCGTCGGCCGCTGGTATGCGGTTGAAGGGCTGCGCCGCATGCAGGCGGCACGGGCGCGGCGCAGCGGCCCGGTGCTGCCACGCCGGATGGTGACGATGGCGATGACGATCCTGATTTTGCTGATGTTTTCCAAGTTCGTCTACACCGGAGCCTATTCCAGCTATTACACGTTCTACCTGATCGAGAAATTCGGCCTGACCGTGCCCGATGCGCAGTTTTACCTGTTCGTGTTCCTGGCCTTTGTCGCCCTTGGCACCATTATCGGCGGCCCGATTGGTGACCGGATTGGCCGCAAGCGGGTGATCTGGGTGTCGATCCTTGGCGTAGCACCCCTGTCACTGCTGATCCCGCATGTGGGGTTTGGGGCGACTGTTGCGCTGTCGGCGCTTGCGGGCATGATCCTTGCGTCGGCGTTTCCGGCGATGGTGGTTTATGCGCAGGATTTGCTGCCATCGCGGGTTGGCATGATTGCCGGGCTGTTCTTTGGCTTTGCCTTTGGCATGGGCGCGATTGGGGCGGCGGTGATCGGCGTGCTGGCCGATGCGACCAGCATCACTTATGTGTTCTGGCTGTGTGGTTTCCTGCCGCTGCTTGGCGTGCTGGCGGTGTTCCTGCCGGATATAAAGGCCTAGGCCCGCCCCAGCTTTGCCATCCGTGCTGCGCGCAGTTGCGCAAAATCATCGCCCGCGTGATAGCTGGAACGCGTCAAAGGCGTGGCTGACACCATCAGGAACCCCTTGCCATAGGCCGCCTTTTCATAGGCCACGAATTCATCTGGCGTCACAAACCGGTCGACCCGGTGGTGCTTGGGCGTGGGTTGCAGATACTGTCCGATGGTCAAAAAATCCACATCTGCCGCGCGCATGTCATCCATGACCTGCCCCACACCCATGCGGTCTTCGCCCAAGCCCACCATGATGCCCGATTTGGTGAACAGCGAGCTGTCCAGTTCCTTGACCTTTTGCAACAGCCGCAGGCTGTGAAAATACCGCGCACCGGGGCGCACTTCGGGGTACAGGCCCGGCACCGTTTCAAGGTTGTGGTTGAACACATCGGGGCGCGCCTCAACCACCTTTTCCAAGGCTGATGGCGGGCATTTCAGGAAATCCGGAGTCAGAATCTCAATCGTGGTGCCCGGTGCGCGGTGGCGGATCGCGCGGATCGTCTGCGCAAAATGTTCGGCCCCGCCATCCTCCAGATCGTCACGGTCAACGGATGTGATGACCACATGCTTCAGCCCCAGTTGCGCCACCGCATGCGCCACGCGCCCAGGCTCAAACGCATCCAGGGTTTGCGGCCGCCCTGTTGCCACGTTGCAGAACGTGCAGCCCCGCGTGCAGATTTCACCCATGATCATCATCGTCGCATGGCCCTGCGACCAGCATTCACCCACATTCGGGCAACCCGCCTCTTCGCAGACCGTGGTCAGCTTTTGTGCCCGGATGATATCACGCGTGGCTTTGTAGCCTTCGGATGTCGGCGCCTTGACCCGTATCCAGTCAGGCTTTTTGGGTTGCACCTGATCGGCGCGATGCGCCTTTTCGGGGTGACGGCCTTCGGGCAGCTTGAGATCGCGCAAAGGAATTTCCCCCTGACATCTATGCAAGACTGCAAATAGGCTGCAAACGTGCGCATGGCAACGGCTGCATTGCAAAGGTCGTGCCGCGTGTGTGTTAACAATGGGCCCAAAGCGGCCCGCAGGAGGGATAATGTACAAGAAAATGATAGCCGAGGTGCTGGGCACAGCCATCCTCGTGTTGTTTGGCTGCGGTGCCGCCGTGCTGATGGGCGCGCAAATTGGCATGCTGGGGATCAGCTTTGCCTTTGGTCTGGCCATTGTCGCTGCGGCCTATGGTCTGGGTGGCATTTCGGGGGCACATCTGAACCCCGCCGTGTCCCTGGGCATGGTGATGGCCGGCCGCATGACGATTGGTGATTTCGCAGCTTATGCCGTGGCGCAGGTGATTGGTGCCATTCTGGGTGCGACGGTGCTGTATCTGATCGCCACCGGCAAAGCCGATTACACCGTTGCGGCCAATGGTCTGGGCCAGAACGGTTATGGCGCGGGTTATCTGGGTGAATATTCCCTGACCGCTGCCCTGATCTTTGAAGCTGTGATGACCTTTCTGTTTGTTACCGTCATTCTGGGGGCCACCGGCACCGGATCGGCCCCTGGTTTCGCCGGATTGGCCATCGGCCTGACGCTGGCCGCCATCCATCTGGTCGGGATCAACGTGACCGGTGTTTCGGTCAACCCCGCGCGGTCCATCGGGCCCGCCATCTTTGTGGGCGGCACCGCACTTGCGCAGCTGTGGGTGTTTATCGTGGCCCCGCTGGTGGGTGGCGCATTGGCGGGACTTGCCTACAAGGCAGGCGTCACCCGCGCAGACTGACCTTTGCGCAATGTCAAAAAAGGGGGCCATCACAGGCCCCCTTTTTCATGCGCGGCCCTTAGCCGATCAGCGGCCCCGCCTTGCCATATGTCTCATCATAATGCCGCTTCAGGCGCATCAGTGCTATCCGCAGCACAATCTTGCCTGAACGCGATGCCCAGCCCATACGTTTTTCCGCCATCTCCAGCCCTTCCAGATAGCAGCACACCCGCAACACCACATCGCCCAGCCCCGGCCCCAGATCGCGCAGGGCCAGTGCCACCCGGTCACGCGCAGAACGCGGCCCCTCGGCCCCTCCCGCATCGGCGCGAAACCCGCCGCGATCGCCAGCTGTCAGGAATCTGTCCCAGTTCTGCGCCACCCGCGGCCCCATCTGCGCCAGTTCAAAATCCTCACGCAAGCGTTCCGCCGCTTCGATCATGTCGGCTTCCAGAAACAGCTTGCCGTCCCGGTCACGCCTGCGCCCCAACACCGCAATCGGACTTTCCGCCATGTTATAGCGTATGCGGCGAGATCCCGTGCCCTCGGCCACCTCGCGCGTGTCCCATTCCCGGTGCTGATCGGCAAAGGGCATCGCCGCCTCGGCCAGCCCGCCAGTCCGCATCACATCGCCATGCGCATCCAGCAGCCGCTTCAGTGCCGCCCGCCCCACGGCCGTGATTTCATAGGTGGTCACCCGCCCCGATTTGCGCGCCGCAATCCAGTCTTTCAGCACAAAGGCCTGCGCCACCGCCCGGTCCATCACCCCCGTGCGCGTTGACCGCCCATCCGGGAATTCACGCAGCACGATGGCCTTTTCCATCTCGGGCGCAATCGCCAGAAAGGCCCCGGTTTCCGCTAGCCTGCGCAGCATGCGCCGCCCTTCGGTTTGCAGCGTTTCGTCATCAATCATCATGGCACTTGGGCGGATCGGCGCAGTCATGGCAGGGCTGTCCTTTCGGTGGGTGGTGTCTTTGTCATGGGGGGCTGACAGACCAAGCGCGGCAATGGCTTCGTCTATCAGCGGGTCATCCCGGCGGCTTTCCAGTTTGCGCACCTGTCGCAGCACGGTTGATGCATGTACGCCTTCGCGCCGTGCAAGTTCGCGCAGTGACAGGCCATCATTGGTGTGGTCAATGTACAGGCGCAGGCCTTCGGGCAGCCAGGCCGGCAGTGGCCGAAGCAAGGTCTGGTTCATGTGCTGTGCTGCCACTGTCCGGTTTTGTCTTTGTGTTTCCGCAGAGGCACGGTTTCCCGCATAGATTGCATTCCTTGAGTGATGATAATGGTTAACTGATTGTGGATAATTGTTCCTATTTGTTTAACAATCCGCAATTCAGCGCGCGCATTACATCAAGAAAACGCAACGCTGGGTTGCATTATGCCAGTGTATGGCCTCTGATTCCCTTGAATGAAGGCACTGCCATGCGTGACACTCTTGCAATTTTGGAAACAATCAAACGCCCCCGCCTGCTGATGCAGGCAGCCCGTCACGGGCTGGTGGCCTATCGCCGCACGCGTGATCTGCGCCGGCTGATCGGGGCGGAAACCACGCCGGTTCTGGCGGTCACGCAACTGATTTCGGCGGAAGAAAAGGTTGAACAGACCCGCCTGTCAGGTGAGGCAGACTATTCCGCCGCGCGCCATATCGAACTGCTGGCCGCCCTGATTGCCGAGGCCAGCCGCCTGCCCCGCCTGATCACCTGACCGATATGCAAAGGGCCGCAGCGGTGCAGCTGCGGCCCCCTGCCCACCTGTCAGTGAGTCCTAGATGAACGCATCCGGCGTTTCAGCCTTTTTGCGCGCCACATAATCCGTCAGCGCCTCATGAATGCCTGCGTCCAAAGTGGGGGCCTGATAATCACCCAGCATCTTGGCCACCCGCTCGCTTGCCAGGGCCTGCGTGTCGCGCGCGCCTTCTTCGGCCCATGTCTCGAACGGTTTGTAGTCAAACAGGTCTGACCGCCAGAATGCCGATTTGAAATTGGCCTGCGTATGTTCGCAGCCAAGGAAGTGCCCGCCCGGCCCCACTTCGCGCAGCGCGTCCATGGCCTGCCCGTTGGTATCCATCATCACGCCCTGCGCCAGGTGGTGCAACGTACCAAGCTGATCGGCATCCATCACGAATTTCTCATAAGAACTCACCAACCCGCCTTCCAGCCAGCCACAGGCGTGCAGCATGAAGTTCACGCCTGCCAGCAGCGCCATGTTCAGGCTGTTCGCCGTTTCATAAGCTGACTGCGCATCCGGCAGCTTTGATCCGCAGAAACTGCCACCAGACCGGTACGGCAGGTTCAGCCGCCGCGCCAATTGCCCCGCACCATAGGTAATATGGGCAGCCTCTGGCGTGCCAAAGGTCGGCGCACCGCTGTTCATGTCGATGCTCGTCACAAACGCCCCAAATATCACCGGCGCACCGGCCCGCACCAACTGGCTATAGGCGACCCCCGCCAGCACCTCGGCCAGTACCTGCGTCAACGTGCCCGCCACCGTCACCGGCGCCATCGCCCCGCCCACGATGAACGGGCTGATGATCGCCGCTTGGTTGGCGCGGGCGTAGACCTCGAGCGCACCCATCATGATGCCGTCAAACGTCAGGGGCGAGTTGATGTTGATCAGGCTGGTCATCACCGTGTTCTGATCCACGAAATCCGCGCCAAACAGGATCTTGCTCATCTCAACCGAATCCGCCGCCCGGCTGGGTTCGGTGACCGACCCCATATAGGGCTTGTCGCTTAACGTCATATGCGCCAGCAGCATGTCCAAATGCCGCTTGTTTACCGGCACGTCCGTAGGTTCACACACCGTGCCGCCCGAATGGTGCAGCCACTTGCTCATATAGCCCAGCTTCACAAAATTCTGGAAATCATGGATGGTCGCATAGCGCCGCCCGCCCGCCGCATCACGCACAAAGGGTGGGCCATAGACCGGGGCCAGCACCAGATTGCGTCCGCCCACCTCGACGTTGCGTTCGGAATTCCGCGCATGTTGGGTGAAATGCGATGGTGCCGTGCTGCACAGCTTGCGCGCCAGCCCCCGCGGAATATGCACGCGTTCGCCGCGTATATCGGCGCCCGCGGCACGCCACAAATCAAGCGCCGCCGGGTTTTCAATGAAATTCACCCCGATCTCTTCCAGAACGGTATCCGCGTTCCAT
The DNA here is from genome assembly GCA_043751715.1 of Rhodobacterales bacterium. Classification (GTDB taxonomy): domain Bacteria; phylum Pseudomonadota; class Alphaproteobacteria; order Rhodobacterales; family Rhodobacteraceae; genus JAAFHS01. The sequence goes on from JAYUZO010000015.1 coordinate 9,197, forward strand.
TCAATGATCTGCAGCGCTTCCTCGTTCAGAATCTCAAAGTTCGGAATGTTCCGCTGAATGAACCGCGCCGTTTCAAACGACACCGCCGTGCGTTCCGCGCGCCGCGCTGAACCGCCACCGCCGCGTGCCCGCCGCCCTGCAACTGCGCTTTCGTCACCCATGTCAGCCTCCATTCGCTTTGCCGTCCTTATGCCGCCAAATGCCTGCCCGCCGCCTTGCGAAACCGCCACAAACTCGCCGAAACCGACATGTTCCCGGCCCGAAACCGACTTCCGGTTTTCTCTTTGTGCAAATACTCATGCAACCTCACCAGCGGCACAGCGTGGCGGGTCTTGCACCTGTTTCAAACCTTGCCTAGACGGGATCATGACCCAACATGATCGCCTTCTTATCATCGACTTCGGCTCTCAGGTAACGCAGTTGATTGCGCGTCGCCTGCGTGAACTGAATGTGTATTGCGAAATTCACCCGTTCAATAAGGTGGATGATGCCTTTCTGGCCGCCTTCGCGCCAAAGGCGATCATCTTTTCCGGTGGCCCGGCCTCGGTGTTTACTGATGGCGCGCCGATGCCGCCACCGTCGGCCTTTACCCTTGGTGTGCCGATCCTGGGCATTTGCTATGGCCAGCAGGTGATGATGCACTGCCTTGGCGGGCGCGTGGAACGTGGCCATGGCACCGCCGAATTTGGCCGCGCCTTTGTAACGCCAACCGCTGACACCACCCCTCTGCTGGACGGCTGGTTCACCGATGCCCGCGAACAGGTCTGGATGAGCCACGGTGACCATGTCAGCGAAATCGCCCCCAGCTTTGCCGTCTATGGCACATCACCCAACGCGCCCTTTGCCATCACGGCTGACCCCGCCCGCCAGTTCTATGCCGTGCAGTTCCACCCCGAGGTGCACCACACCCCCAAGGGTGCGCAGCTGTACGAAAACTTCGTGCGCATGGCCGGGTTCACTGGTGACTGGACCATGGGTGCCTACCGCGAGGACGCCATTGCCAAGATCCGCGCGCAGGTCGGCGATGCCAAGGTGATCTGCGGGTTGTCGGGCGGCGTGGATTCATCCGTCGCCGCCGTGCTGATCCATGAGGCGATCGGTGATCAGTTGACCTGCGTGTTCGTCGACCATGGCCTGCTGCGGCAGGGTGAGGCGGAACAGGTCGTCACCATGTTCCGCGATCATTACAACATGCCGTTGATCCATGCCGCCGAGGCTGATCTGTTCATCAACGCCCTGGAGGGAATTTCTGACCCCGAGGTGAAGCGCAAGACCATTGGCCGCCTTTTCATCGACGTGTTCCAGAAGCACGCCCATGCCGTGGGCGGCGCTAAATTTCTAGCCCAAGGCACGCTTTACCCCGATGTCATCGAAAGCGTATCGTTCAGCGGTGGGCCTTCGGTGACCATCAAATCGCACCACAACGTCGGCGGTTTGCCCGAAAAGATGGGCATGAAGCTGGTTGAACCGCTGCGCGAACTGTTCAAGGACGAAGTCCGCGCCTTGGGCCGCGAATTGGGCCTGCCTGCGTCGTTCATTGGCCGCCACCCGTTTCCCGGCCCCGGCCTTGCTATCCGCTGCCCCGGTGAAATCACCCGTGAAAAGCTTGCGATCCTGCGCTGCGCGGATGCCGTGTTCATCGACCAGATTCGCAAGCATGATCTGTATGATGATATCTGGCAGGCCTTCGTGGCCCTGCTGCCGGTGAAAACCGTGGGTGTGATGGGCGACGCGCGCACCTATGATTACGCTTGTGCGTTGCGCGCGGTCACATCCGTTGATGGCATGACTGCGGATTACTATCCGTTCACCCACGAATTCCTTGGTGAAACCGCCACCCGCATCATCAACGAAGTGCAGGGTATCAACCGGGTAACCTATGACATCACCAGCAAACCCCCCGGCACGATTGAATGGGAATAGCCCCGCAGCGGCCCCTTCTTGCCGCCGCGTGGATGCTGGGCTCGGCGCTTGCCTTCAGTGCGATGGCGATTGCCGGGCGTGAACTGGCAGGTCGCCACGACACGTT
>JAYUZO010000016.1:0-2499 GCA_043751715.1 Rhodobacterales bacterium
CCTTCGCCTTCTGGCAAGGCATGGCGCGCGATAACCCGAACGATCTGCCATCGACGCGCGTCGGGCACGAAGCCCCCGCCATCACACCTGAAAGGCTGCCCATTAATCCCGGCCTGACCGATGCCGATCTGCGCAGCGGCGAGGTAACGATCCTGAATTTCTGGGCCAGCTGGTGCCCGCCTTGCCGTGCCGAACATCCGGTGCTGATGCGGTTGACGGCGAATGGGTTGCGCGTGGCGGGCGTGAATATCAAGGATGATGACAACACCGCCACCAACTATCTAATCGAAGAAGGCGACCCATTCTTTGCCATGGCGTTCGATCCGCGCGGTCGTACGGCGATAGACTGGGGGGTCACGGCCCCGCCCGAAACCTTTATCATCGCGGGCGATGGCACGGTGCTGTTCCGGTTTCAGGGGCCACTGGTTGGCAGTGATTACGAACAGCGGTTCGTGCCCGCATTGCAGGCAGCCTTGGCGGATCAGATGGTCACGCGGTAGCGGATCGCGCCGTCCGCTTGCACATAGCTGTCATACAGCTTGCGGGCCCGCACATTGTCGGCATCGGTGTGCCAATACAGCCGGTGCCAGCCACGCGTGCGCGCGATCCCGATCAGATCGTCAATCAATGCGCGGCCAAGGCCATGGCCACGCGCGGCTTCGGCCACGAACAGATCCTCTAGATAGCAATCATCACCGTTCACCCAGGTTGAGGGGTGGTGCATGTGGATGGCAAAGCCCATTGGCACGCCGTTGACCAGTGCCAGCCGTGCGGTCATCGGGCTGCGCGCGTCTATCAGGCGCGTCCATGTCGCCTGGATGGTTTCAACGCTAAGCGTTACGTTGTAAAACCGCAGATAATCATCCCACAGGGCCAGAAACGCCGCGCGATGCCCGGCTGCAAGATCAACGATCTGCACGCTCATGCCACCACCGGCCGCCGCATGGACAGCCAGATCAGCGATGCACCTGCCAGCACCAGAAACGGGATCATCGCAAGGTTCACCGCATGCCAGCCCGCCACCAGCGATGCGCCCGAACAGTTCATCAACCCGCCCGATGACAGGCTGGCCAGCGTCACCCCGCAGAATACGATAAAGTCATTCATGCCCTGCATCCGCCCGCGCTCGGCTGGGGTATGGCTGGCCGTCAGCATGGACGTGGCGCCGATGAAACCAAAGTTCCAGCCAAGGCCCAGCAGGATGAGTGCCGCAAAGAAATTGATCAGGTCCACGCCGGCAAAGGCCACCACCCCCGACAGCGTCAGGATGGCCAGCCCCACACCCACCATGCGTTCGGCACCAAACCGTGCAATCAGATGCCCGGTGAAAAAGCTGGGGGCATACATGGCAAGCACATGGAACATCACCACATCGGCCGCATTGCCCTTGGTGAACCCGCAGCCGACCACGGCGATGGGGGATGAGGTCATCATCAGGTTCATCAGCGCATAGCTGACCGTGGCACAGATCACCGCCACCGCGATGCGCGGCGTTTTAAGCAGCTGCCACCGGGTGCGGCCCGCGCCATCGCTGGCCATGGTCACCACCGGGGCAGGGGTCTGCAGGAACGCAAACAGGAAAACGCCAAAGGCGTTCAGCGCGATCACCGTCAGGTAGGTGGCCAGAAACGGGATCACCATCGCCTCGGCGGTCAGTTTCACCAGCTGCGGGCCCACGACGGCTGACAACAGCCCCCCCGCCATCACATAGGAAATCGCCTTTGGGCGGTAGGTGTCGGATGCGGCATCGGTTGCGGCAAAGCGAAAGAACCCCTGGGCCGACATGTAGATGCCGGTGAACAATGCCCCGATCAAAAACAGCGTAAAATTGCTGGCGTAAAGACCATAGGCGCTGATGATGGCACCCAACGCGCCACCCAGCGTGCCCGCCACAAACCCCGCACGCCGCCCATACCGCGCCATAAAGGACGAAAGCGGGTTGGCCGCGAGCATTGACCCCAGCACCATCGCCGTGATCGGCAATGTCGCAAAGCAGGGGTTGGATGCAAGCGATGACCCGGCAAGCCCTGCCACCGTAAACATCATCGGCAGCTGCGCCCCGATAATGGCCTGTGCTGCGATCAGCACCATCACATTGCGGCGGGCAATACTGTCATTGGACGGCGGCGCATCAGAAGGCGGCGCATCAGAATGCGGGGCATCAGGCGCGGGGGCATCAGGAACTGGGGCTGAATGTGTCATACGACAGGGTTAGGGCGCACAAGCACGCCCCACAAGGCCGAACCTGTACCCGTCACAATCTGCCACCTGCCTGACAGTTTCCTTTTTGCCCGAATACTCAAATCCCACCGGCTCCGCCGCCGCAGCGTATCAGGGAATGATCCGCGTGTATTTCGTGCCACCCAGCGTGGCCCCCGCGATCAGCCCTTGCTGGCCAAACACCAAAGCGATCACTGGCGAAATCTCGGTGGTTTCCTTGCCGATGCTGGCGCCCTGTTCGGGGGTTGCATAGCGGATATCGGCGCTTGCCGCCCAGCC
>JAYUZO010000017.1:0-2102 GCA_043751715.1 Rhodobacterales bacterium
CATCAAGCAATGCCCGGCTATAGCCGTCTCGTCAATCCGAACATGCCAATAGGATGCACACTGCGCGCATTTAGCCTACCCATGCGCCCCCCACGGCCCGTGTTTGCCCGCCCGCCCGTCTGTGCGTTCAAACCCGTGGGCGCCGAAGAAATCCCGTTGCGCCTGAATCATGTTGGCCGTGCCGCGCGCCGTGCGCATCATGTCAAACCATGCAAGGCCTGCTGACAGTGCGGGCACGGCGTGGCCTGCCAGAACGGCTGCGGCCACGACGCGGCGCAGGGCCACATGGTGGGTTTTCAGGTGCGCCACAAAGACCGGCGCGAGCATCAGGTTGCGTGACGCGTCTTCGGTCAGCGCACTCGCCATGTCGTTCAGCATGTCCGAGCGGATGATGCAGCCCGCACGCCAGACCCGCGCCACTTCGGGCAGGGGCACGCCCCAGCCAAAGGTTTTGGAGGCGGCATTCAGCATGTCGAAGCCTTGGGCATAGCAGAGGATTTTTCCGGCAATCAGCGCGCCTTCCAGATCGGCCACGCTGACCGCGCCATCAGCCACGGGCTGCGGGGCCGCCTTGTAGGTGCCCTGGCCCAGCACGCGGGCATGCAGACGGGAGGAGATGTTGCGCGCGGCCACCGCCGCCTCAATCACCGGGACGGGAGCTGCCAGATGCTGCGCCTCGATCGCGGTCCAGCGGCCTGTGCCCTTTTGGCCTGCGGCATCGAGGATAATGTCGAGCATGGGTTTGCCGGTTTCGGGGTCGGTCGCATGTGCCACGGCTCCCGAAATCTCAACCAGATAGCTGCGCAGAACGCCGTTGTTCCAGCCTTCAAACACCCCGCCAATCGCCGCGGCGGGCATGGCCAGACCATCACGCATGATGCCGTACACCTCGGATATCATCTGCATATCGGCGTATTCGATGCCGTTGTGCACGGTTTTCACGAAATGCCCGGCACCCCCCGGCCCCATCCATGTGGCGCAAGGCTCCCCCTCATACTGGGCTGCAATCGCCTGCATGATGGGGGCAACCCTGTCCCACGCGGCCTTTGGCCCGCCGCCCATGATGGCCGGGCCGTGGCGCGCGCCTTCCTCACCACCTGATACGCCCATGCCGATAAAGGGCACACCTGCCGCCTCGGCGTCCTTGGCACGGCGTTCGGTATCATGGAATTCGGCATTGCCTGCGTCAATGATCAGGTCATCGCGCCCCAGCAAAGGGCGCAAGGTGGCGATCTGGTCATCCACGACGGGGCCTGCGGGCACCATCAGGATAATCGACCGGGGCGGGGTGATGGCGGCAACGAATGCCTCCAGCGTTTGGGTGGGCGTGATGCGGGCGGCCAGGGCCCCGGCGGTGGCGTGGAAATCGGTTGTGACACTGCCGGTGCGGTTGAACACGGCGATATCAAAGCCTTTTTCCGCAATGTTCAGTGCAAGGGCGGCACCCATGGTGCCCAACCCGATCAACCCAACCTGTGCCATGCCCGCATCCCCCGCCATAAGACCTGCGCGGACCCTATGCCTGCCACGGGCAGAGGTCAAACGCCGGGGCTGGCCCCTGCGCGCACATGGGGTTAGAGGGTGGCGCACAGTTGAAGGTGCGGGATCATGCGCAGTTACGCCATCGGTGATATTCACGGTCAGCTGGAAAAGCTGCGGGTGGCACATGCGTTCATTGCCGAAGATATGGCGCGGCACGGCCTTGCCCCTGTTGTGCATGTGGGTGATCTGGTGGATCGGGGCCCTGACAGCCGGGGGGTGATTGATTTCCTGATGGCAGGGCAGGCGGCGGGGCAGCCTTGGGTGGTGCTGAAGGGCAACCATGACCGGATGTTCACGGGGTTTCTGGCCACGGAAAACCACCACGACCCGCGCCTGATTGCGACGCTGTCATGGCTGCATCCGCGTTTGGGCGGTGGGGCGACGCTGGCCAGCTACGGTGTGATCAATGCGGCCGACCGCCCGATTGCGCCGGTGTATGCCGAGGCGGTGGCAGCAGTGCCCGTGGCGCACCGCGATTGGCTGGATGCGCTGCCGGTGCTGCACCGCATGGGTGACGTGGTTTTCGTGCATGCGGGTGTGCGTCCGGGTGTGCCGCTGGA
>JAYUZO010000018.1:0-8193 GCA_043751715.1 Rhodobacterales bacterium
AAACGCGGGGGACGCCATGGCCAAGCCTATCTACATTCTGAACGGACCTAATCTAAACCTGTTGGGAAGCCGCCAGCCCGAGGTTTACGGGCGTAATACGCTGGAAGATGTGGCCGAGGCTTGCGCGGCGTTGGCGGATGATCTGGGGCATACGGTGAAATGCCTGCAATCGAACCATGAAGGCGCGTTGGTGGACTGGATACAGGACGCACGCACCAAGGCTGCAGGCATCATCATCAATCCGGGCGCCTACAGCCATACCTCCATCGCCATTCTGGATGCGCTGATGGCCTTTGACGGGCCGGTGCTGGAAGTGCACGTTTCGAACATTCACAAGCGCGAGGCGTTTCGGCATCATTCTTTTGTATCCGCCCGCGCGGATGGGGTGATTGCGGGTTTCGGGGTCGAAGGGTATCAGCTTGCGCTGCGGCGGATGGCGAGTGTGCTGAAATGAAACTGCCCATGACGTTGCCCGTGAATGCGTTCAAGGCGGCGCTGGCTGCAGGGCGGCAGCAGATTGGCATGTGGAACACGGTGCCGGGGCCGGTGGTGACCGAGGCGCTGGCCTGCTGCGGGTATGACTGGGTGGTGGTGGATACCGAACATTCGCTGACGGATGTGCCGGATACGATGGGCATGATGCAGGCCTTGGCGGCGCATAGCGTGTCTGCGGTGGTGCGGCCTGCCACGAATGATACGGTGCTGATCAAGCGGTTTCTGGACCTTGGGGCGCAGACGCTGATGATCCCTTATGTGCAATCGGCGGCGGAAGCGGAGGCGGCGGTGCAGGCCATGCACTATGCGCCGCGCGGGGTACGGGGCGTGTCGGGGATGACGCGGGCCAATGGCTATGGCGCAGTGAAGGGGTATTTTGAGGCTGCGGCGGAGGAGTTGTGCCTGATCGTGCAGATCGAGACAGCGCTCGCGGTGGAGCGGATTTCCGGGATTGCGGCGGTGCCGGGGGTGGACGCGCTGTTCATCGAGCCTGCGGACCTTGGCATGTCAATCGGGCGGACGGGCGGGATGGCGGACCCGGAGGTGCGGGCACTGGTGGAACGCGCGATCAAGGGAATCGTGGCGGCGGGCAAGCCTGCGGGGATTCTGGTGACGGACCCTGCGACAGCGAAACAGTGCATTGAGTGGGGCACGACGTTTACGGCGGTGGGGGTAGATCTTTCGTTGCTGGTGGCGGCGGCGCGGGGTTTGCGAGGGCAGTTCTAGGGGCTGCCAGCGGATGCCTGCGGCGCGGATATTTGGGCAAAGATGAAAGGGCAAAGGGCGCGTGGCCGATTGTAGGACGGAGCGGTTCATCTGGCATCCGGCGGCGCGGGTTTTTGACCGGGACGGGATGGTCGGGTCTTTGGCTGCGGGGGCGGCGGTTATTGATGACCGGCCAGCGGGGCGGGCGTTGGCGCTGGCGCTTGCGCGCGGGGACGGGTTCCGGATCGGGGCCGGGGATCAGCCGTTTGATGCGGTGCCGGGAGAGTTTGAGGTGTTGACCGGGGGCAGTCTGGGTGTGCCCAAACGGGTGGCGCGTCGGGTGGGCAGTTGGCAGGCATCCTTCACGGTGAACGCGGGGCTATTCGGCATTGGGCCGGGAACTTGCGTGACAGTGCCGGGGCGGCTGTGCCATTCGCTGCCGTTGTATGCCGCGTTGGAGGCCGTGCATCTGGGGGCAGACGTGCATCTGCTTGACGCGGTGCGGGCAGACCGGGCGGCGCACCGGATGGCACAGGTTGGGGCCGAGGTGGTATACGCCACACCTACGCAGATGCGGCAGATGCAGGGGGTGCGTTGGCCTGCATTGCGCCATATCGTGCTGGGGGGCGAGAGGGTGGATGCCCACCTGCGCGCCGCCTTGGCGCGGGCAGCACCGGCGGCGGTGATCACTGAATTCTACGGTGCGGCGGAAACCAGTTTCATCACGATGACGGATGCGGACACCCCCGAGGGATCAGTCGGGCGGGCCTGTCCGGGGGTGGAAATTGATCTGCGGGATGGGGTGATCTGGGTGCGGTCACCCTATCTGGCGCAGGGGACGGACTGGATGACGGTGGGTGAAATGGGGCGGCTGGAAGCGGGCTATCTGTTCCTGCACGGGCGGGCAGGGCGGATGGTGACGATTGCCGGGCAGAACGTGTTTCCTGAACATATCGAACATTGGATGATGGGGTTGCCGGGAATTGCGCGGGTGGCGGTGCTGGCCGTGGCAGACCCTGCGCGCGGCCATGTGCTGGAGGCGTGGGTGCAGGGCGATGCGGCGCGCGCGGGTGACATTCTGGTGGCGGCACGGGGGCAGTTCGGCGCTGTGCTGGCACCCCGGCGGTTGCATTGGATGGTGCAGTGGCCGGAGTTGCCATCGGGCAAGACCGACCTTGGCGCGCTGCAACGGGCGTTGACATGACGGCCATTGTCGCTGCGCGCCGCACAGCGGTTTGCCCGCGCGGCGGGGCCTTTGCCCGGCTGTCGCTGGAGCAATTGGCAGCCCCGGTGATTGCGGAGGTGCTGGCGGATTCCGGGCTGGGCGCGGGCGATGTGGATGAGGTGATCTGCGCCAATGCGCTTGGGGCAGGGGGCAACCCTGCGCGGCGCGTGGCATTGGCAGCAGGCCTGCCCACCCGCGTGGCGGGGCTGAGCATTGACCGGCAATGCGCGGGGGGCCTTGATGCGATCCGGCTGGCGGTGGCGATGGTGGCGGCGGGTCAGGCGCGGGTGGTGATTGCGGGGGGCGTGGAAAGCTATTCGCGCAGGCCCGTGCGGCTGATGACGGATGCGGATGGCGCACCGCCTGTGGCCTATGATCAGGCGCGCTTTACGCCGTGGGCGGATCGTGACCCGGATATGGCGGTGGCGGCGCATGCACTTGCGCAGCGGTTGGGTATCAGCCGGGCTGCACAAGACGCATGGGCGGTGGCCAGCCATGCCAAGGCCATGGGGCAGAATTTTCCGGAAATTGTGCCAGTGGAAGGGGTGGCGCAGGACACATTCACGCGCGCGCTGACCATGGCACAGGCCGGGCGCGCCAAGCCGATTGCCGGGTCCATCACAGCTGGCAATGCAGCCGTTGCGGCAGATGCGGCGGCGTTCGTTCTGGTTGTGGCCGATGATTTGGCCACGTCAAAGGCGATGCGTATTCTTGCCAGTGCCACCATCGGGGCTGATCCGGAAGAGCCGGGCCTGTCACCCTTGCCTGCGATCCGCGCGGTTTGGGGTGGCACGCCGCTGCACCGGGTCGAGATGATGGAGGCCTATGCCATCCAGGCAATGGCCTGTGTGGTACAGGCGGGCATCGACCCGAACACGGTCAACCTGCATGGTGGGGCCTTGGCGCGCGGCCATCCGATTGGCGCGTCGGGTGCAATTCTGGCCGTGCGATTGTTTCATGACCTGCAGGCAGGCCAGCAAGGGCTGGCAGCAATTGCGGCAGCAGGCGGGATCGGCACCGCGATCCGCTTTGGGCGGTAGGCCGCGCATCCACCCTGACGGACGCCATCGCCTGTGTCAGCGACGACAGCCCGCAAAGGCTGGATGAGCGGCCCCGATTGCCGTCAGGCGCGTGACAGCAGCGTGCCGGGGCGCATGCCTGCAACAGATGCCGTCACAAACCCTGCCAGCACCGTTTTGACCGCATCACCCGGCAGGAACGCCACGGCCAGCAGCGCAGCCTCTGGCAGCGTTTTGTCCAGCATCACCGCCATACCGATGATTCCGAACACATACAGCACGCCAATGCCGCCGATCACCGATGCAGCCCAGGCCGCAGGGCCCACCGACAGCGTCGTACGCTCCATCACAAGGCCCGCGACAAAGGCCGCAACGGGAAAGCCGATCAGAAACCCGACCGACGGTGATGCGAATACACCAAGGCCGCCACGCCCGCCTGACAGCAGCGGCAGGCCGATGGCCACAAGTGCCAGAAACAGCAACACAGCCAGCGCGCCGCGCCGGGCGCCCAGCACCGTGCCGCACAGCATGATGCCCAAAGATTGTGCCGTAATCGGCACGCCTGCGGCAAGGTCGATCTTTGGCACAAGGCCCAGCACAGCGATCAGGGCAGCAAACAGCGCGATATAGGTCAGGTTACGTTCCAACAGGCGTCCTTTCACAATTGACCCAGCCAGTTAGCCCACACCACCGCGCGCGCGCAAGGCCTCGGCCACGCGATCAGCCTCATCTATTGCGCATAGGGTCAGGGGCGGCAGAATGCGCCAGCGCGGGGCTTTCGGGCTGCGCGCCCGCCATGCCGCTGACAGGGTTTCGGCATGCTGGCCCAGAACCGGGATGAAACGGATGACAAGCGCAAAGGCAAGGGCCAGACGGCGGGGTGGCAGGATTGGTGACAGCGGGCGGGCCAGCCATTCCACCACGCGGATCATGGGGGCAAGGCCGGTGGTCATGGTCACAAGGTTTGCGGCGCCAAGGGCTGCCAGCAGGCGGACAATCACCTGCGCGCCCCCCATCCCGTCACCAGACCAGCCATGCCAAAGGCCAACCACCACGACAAACGGCCACAACGGGCGCAGCATGATCAGCCCGGCGCGGCTGACATGCCAGCCACACCGGCCATAGCACAGCCCGACCAACGCCAGTGATGCCAGTAGCCATCCCAATCCGGGGGCCGCAAACACCCACAGGGTAAAGCCGCACAGCAGCGCCAGTTTCACCCCGGCAGGCCAGCGATGAAACGGCGTTTCAACCGGCGAGGTCAGTGTCAGCATCCGCCCCCCCCCGTTCGGCCATTGCTGCCCCAAAGCCAGGCAGCACAAGGTCGGGCAGCCCGTCTGCCACAACGGCCCCGGCGTGCAGCCACAGCACCCTGTCATAATGGGCCACGACAGCCGGGTCATGGGTGATGGTGACCAACCGCTGCGGCAGGTCTGCAAAGCTGCGCTTCAGCCGGGCCTGACTGGGCAGATCAAGCCCGGCAAAGGGTTCGTCCAGCAGAATGGTCGTGGGTGCCATGGCCAGCACGGCCATCAGGCACAGGTAATGCCGCTGGCCTTGCGATAGGGTATGGGTTGCAGCCCCGGCCCAATGGCTGCGGCCATGCTGCGCGAGTATGGCCAATGCCCGCCCTTCAGGGTCTGCCTCGCCCAACTGGTGCAGGCCAAAGGCAATTTCTTCGGCCACGGTGGGGAACAGGATCTGATGGTCGGGGTTCTGGAACAGAATACCAAGCGCAGCCACAAGGCCCTTGCGGTCACCAGACGGGTCAATGCCGCCCACCCGCACCTGCCCGGAACTGGGTGCAATCAGCCCGGCGATCAGGCGCAGAAGCGTGGTCTTGCCCGATCCGTTCTGCCCGACAATACCGATCCGGGCCTCGGTCAGGGTCAGGGTCAGGGGCGGCACGATCAGCTTGCCTGCGACGCGGTAGGTCACATCCGTAAACGTAATGGCAGGCAGGATCATCAGGCGGCTTTCCATCAGCAGATGCGCCACGTGTGTAACGGGTTCAGGCAGGCTGCGAAAGGGCGGCTGCGACATGTGCCGCACCCCGTTGCCCGCGCCTGCGGTGCTGCACCATTTCCGCCATGATCGACAGCGCGATTTCCGCAGGTGTGATCGCCCCGATATCCAACCCCGCCGGGCCCCGCAGCGCCTGTACCCGTTCTGCAGGCATATACGCCAGTTTTGCGCGCAGGGCTGCCAGTTTGGCATGGCTGCCGACGAATGCCAGATAGGCCGACGGCATGCCAAGCGCTGCCCGCAACGCGGCCTCATCACCCTTGCCTTGGGTTGCAACCACGATGAACGGGGGCATGGGTGCATCCGGCAAGGCATAGCCTGCAATGCCCGTCACATCGCCAAACAGCCCAAGCTCGGCCTCGGGTGCGCAAACGGTCAGCGCAAAATCATGCAACGGGGCCAAGGTGGCCAATGCCACGGCCACCGGACTGCTGCCACAGATCAGCAACATCGGGCGCGGGATCACCGGTTCGATGAAAATATCCATCGTTCCCCGGCTGGGGCACATCGACCGCGCAAACCGCACGCCACCCCGCGTATCACCCGGTGCCACGCCCTGTTCGGCCAGCACATCTTCGGGCGATACTGATATCAGCCGTGGCTGCCCATCGGCCAGCGCATCCTTTGCCGCCCGCAGCACCGCCCCGCGCGCGCAGCCGCCGCCGATCCAGCCATCGGTGATTGTGCCATCCGCCCGGATTACGGCCTTGGCCCCGGCCTTGGCTGCCGTCAGCGCCACCGTGCGTACCACCGTGGCCAAGGCAAAGGGTTCACCCGCCGCTTTCAGATCAGCCATCCGGGCCAGGATATCACGGGTTTGCATGGTCATCAGGGCCCCTCACAATTGGGCGAATGCGGGTTCAAGGGCGGCCAACGATTCCAGCGTATGCGCCGCGGCAAACAGATCAAGATGCGGCAGGGCGGCGGCCATGCCAGCCGCAATCGGCGCATAGCCTGCCCACCCCTTCAGCGGGTTCAGCCAGATGATGCGGCACCCGCGCTGTTTCAGCCGCGCAAGCTCGGCCGCCAGCACCTGAGGCGGGTCGGTATCAAACCCATCTGACAGGATCATCACCACGGACCGCCCGCTGACCAGCCGCTTGGCATACTGCGCATTGAACGTGGCCAGATTTGCGCCGATCCGCGTGCCCCCGCCAAACCCCTGCGCCAAAAGTGACAAGCGGTTGACGGCGCGCAGGGCATCAGGGTCACGCAGGGCATCGGTGATGCGCACAAGGCGGGTGTGAAAAAGGTAAGCATCGGTGTGCAGATCAGCCGCCATCAACCCCTTCAGAAACGCCAGAAACACCCGCGCATACACGGTCATCGACCCCGACACATCGCACAGTGCCACCAACCGCACCGGGCGGTCAGGGCGTTTGCGCCATGACAGGTGCAAAGGCTCCCCCCCGGTGCCAAGGCTTTTGCGGATGATCCGGCGCATGTCCAGTGGCGTGCCCTGATGTGCCATCCGCTGCCTGCGCGACCGGCGGTCCCGGATGGCGCGGGCCAAACGCGTGGCGGTTTCCAGTGCTGCCGCCATATCCTGCGGGCTGACGCAGTCGCGCAGATCGACGCGCATCAGGTTGGCCGTGCGCGCGCCGGTCAGCCGTCCAGTGCCCGTATGGTCAACCGCGCCGCCCGTACCCTGATCGGGCTGGTCCGCGCGGCCTGTGCCTGTGCCATGTTGATCCTGCGCGAGCTGGCTGCGTTGGCGCGGATGCGTGCCCGCCTTTGCGGCCCCCCTCGGCGCAGCGCCGGCATTGTGCCAGAATGCAGCGAAAACCGCGTCAAAGCGCGCATGGTCTTCGGCGTTGCGCGCCAGCACGGCTTTCAGCGCCGCCCTGATTTGATCCGCATCGCTGGTGGCAATCGTTGCCAGCGCCGCCAGTGCCAGCCCCAGATCAGCCACCCCAAGCGCAAATCCGTTGTCGCGCAAATGTGCTGCGAAATCGGCCATCCGGTCTGGCAGGGTCGTGCGGCTGGCAAACCGTGTCGCAGCCATCACGCGGCCTTTCCCGCAAGGCGCTGCGCCACCTCGGTGGTGATCGCCGCCCGGTCGCCTTGGGTTTTCAGCAGCGTGACCAAGCCTGCCTGCAGGGCCACCGGTTCAATCGTCAGGTCATTGATCCCCAGCCCCGCCAGGGCTGCTGCAAAATCCAGGGTTTCTGCCACGCCCGGCACTTTTTGCAGATCCTCGCGCCGCAGGCCCTGCACAAAGGCTACAATCTGCCCGGCCAGCACCGCCCCGATCCCCGGTTGATGTGCCGCGAGTATGGCCAGTTCGGTGGCGCGGTCGGGAAAATCCACAAAGCTGTAAATGCACCGCCTGCGCAGCGCATCAGACAAATCGCGCGTGCCGTTTGCCGTCAGGATCACGATGGGTTTGGTCACTGCCGTGATGGTGCCAAGTTCGGGGATGGTGATCTGATACTCCGACAGGATTTCGAGAAGATAGGCCTCAAATTCTTCATCCGCCCGGTCAACCTCATCAATCAGCAGCACTGGTGCCACCGGCTGGCGGATCGCCTCCAGCAAGGGCCGCGCCAGCAGGTAGCGTTCGGAAAACAGCCGGTCCTCTACATCTGGCCCGTCCCCCGCCGCGCGAATGGCCAAAAGCTGCCGCTGATAGTTCCATTCGTAAATCGCGTGGCTTGCGTCCAGCCCTTCATAGCATTGCAACCTTATCAGCCGCGTCCCCCGCATTGCCGCCAAAGACTGCGC
>JAYUZO010000019.1:0-17830 GCA_043751715.1 Rhodobacterales bacterium
AGGTTGGCATCGACCGAAAACGGCGCTTCGCCGCGTTTGTCCTTGGCGATGGGGATCTGGTGCGCCTCGGCAAAGGCCAACAGCTGGGTGCGGCTTTGCATCGCCCATTCCCGCCACGGCGCAATCACCCGGATCGCCGGGTTCAGCGCCAGTGCGGTCAGTTCAAACCGCACCTGATCGTTGCCCTTGCCGGTGGCACCATGGGCCACCGCATCGGCCCCGGTCAGGGCCGCAATTTCGACCAGCCGCTTGGCGATCAGCGGGCGGGCGATCGAGGTGCCCAAAAGATACAGCCCCTCATACAGGGCATTGGCGCGGAACATCGGGAACACGAAATCGCGGACGAATTCTTCGCGCACGTCGATGATATGAATGTTTTCCGGTTTGATCCCCATCAGCAGGGCCTTCTGGCGCGCAGGCTCCAACTCCTCACCCTGGCCAAGGTCGGCGGTAAAGGTGATCACCTCACAGCCATATTCGGTTTGCAGCCATTTCAGGATGATGGATGTATCAAGCCCCCCCGAATAGGCGAGGACAACTTTTTTCGGGGCGGGTTTGGCAGACATCGGACACTCCTACACGGGTTGCCCGCGATTAACGGGATTCGGCGTAGGGGGCAAGCAAAGGGATGGGTGGTTGACGGGGTGGCAAAAGCCTGACTCTACTTTCGGAACGGTCAAACATGGGGCGACAGATGAGCTGGCAGATTTTTGTGCATTCGGTGCGGCAGGTGTTTGGCAACATGCAAGGCGCGCTGCGCGTGTCGGCGGTGCTGACTATTGTGCAGATCATTGTGACGCTGACGTTGGGCCGCGCCATGCTGATGGACCCGGTAGCGATGCAAACGCAAATGATGGACGGCAGTTTCAGCTGGCCGTTACATGCGTTGGCAATGGTTTTGCTGCTGCTTCTGGGCCTGTGGATTGCGGTGGGCTGGCATCGCTATGTGCTGACGAATGAACAACCGGCGTTCGTGCCCCGGCTGCATCTGGACCGGGTGATGGGCTATTTTGGCAAATCCATTCTGATCGGGTTGCTGGTTGTGCCCTTGGCGCTGTTGTGCGTTGTTGTCGTGGGGTTTGCGCTTGGCCCGCTGTTTCAGGGGCAGATCATGGCGCAGCCTGTTCTGGCCGGGGCGATCTTTGCGCTGCTGGTCTATGTGCCGGTGGGCACGGTAGTAATGCGGCTGTCGGCGGCGCTGCCGGGCGTGGCGTTGGAGCCGGGGGTTTCGGTGTTTACCGGTTGGCGGGCGACGGCGGGGCATACGGGTACGATTCTGGGTGTGGTAGTGATCAGCGTGGTGGGTTCATTGCTGCTGTCTGTGCCCGCGCTGACATTGTTCACACCATTTTCCCTGCCCGCACTGATCTGGCAGTTTGCCACACAATGGGTGCAGGTGATGGTGGGGGTGTCCATCCTGACCACGCTTTATGGCCACTATGTAGAAGGGCGGCCATTGGTATGACGGCCGATTTTGCTGCATCTGCGCGTGCCTGCGCCCTGGCGCTGAGGGAGCTGTTTCCGGAAACACCGTTGCAGCGGAATGATTATCTGTCGGCGCGATACGGCGCGGATATCTGGTTGAAACGTGAAGATCTGTCGCCCGTGCGCAGCTATAAAATCCGGGGCGCGTTCAACGCGATGCGCAAGGTGCGGGTGGCGCAACCCGGTCAGCGGCGGTTTGTCTGTGCAAGTGCGGGGAACCATGCGCAGGGCGTGGCCTATGCGTGCCGCCATTTCGGGGTGCAGGGCGTGATCTACATGCCGGTGACCACGCCGCAGCAGAAAATTGACAAAACGCGGGCCTTTGGTGGGACGGATGTTGATGTGGTGCTGACGGGCGATTATTTCGATCAGACACTTGCCGCGGCCAAGGCGTTTTGTACGGCGGAAGGCGCGCATTTCCTGTCACCGTTTGATGACCCGGATGTGATCGAAGGACAGGCAACCGTGGGCGTGGAACTGTTTGATCAGCTGGGCCGCGCACCCGATATGGTGATTTTGCCGGTGGGTGGTGGTGGGCTTTCATCGGGCGTGACGGGGTATTTGCGCGCTGTGGGGGCTGCCACGGATTTCCGGTTTGTCGAACCGCTTGGTGGGGCCAGTCTGATGGCTGCGTTGCATGCCGGGGGGCCAGATACGCTGCCAAAGGTGAACAGCTTTGTGGATGGTGCGGCGGTGGCGCGGTTGGGTGATGCGACATACCGCATGCTGAACTGGGTCAGCCTGGACCATGTGCTGCTGGCCCCGGAAGACCGGATCTGCATCACTATGCTGGAGATGCTGAACGTCGAAGGCATCGTGCTGGAACCGGCAGGTGCACTGTCGGTGGATGTGCTGCCGGAATTGGCGGATGTGATTCGTGGCAAGACGGTGGTTTGTGTGACCTCGGGCGGGAATTTTGATTTTGAACGTCTGCCAGAGGTGCGCGAACGGGCGCAGCGGTTTGCTGGGCTGAAGAAGTATTTCATCCTGCGGATGCCGCAACGGCCGGGTGCCCTGCGCGAATTTCTGGCGATGCTGGGGCCGGATGATGATATCTCGCGGTTCGAATACCTTAAGAAATCAGCACGAAACTTTGGGTCAGTGCTGATTGGGATCGAAACAAAACAGGCGCAGAACTTTGCTGATCTATTCGCGCGGCTGGATGGGGCAGGGTTTGTCTACCGCGATGTGACAACGGATGAAACGCTGGCAGAGTTTTTGATCTAGCCGCCAAACCGCGCGGCGATTCCGTCAATCAGCGCGTCCTTGCTGGCCGGATACAGCGCCACAACGGCATCTTGCGTGGCCGTGTTCACCATCCCTGCCTTGGTTTCCTGTTCGCCCAGCTGACACAGCGTGACAAGGTCGGTCAGGCCCAGGTTCAGCGCGCTGCCCTTTAGAAAATGATAATCATCAGTCGTGGGTGTGCCTGTTGCAAGGCGGGCCATCACCTCATCGGTTTCTTCCAGAAACATCACCACCACCTCAACCACCGCGTCAGCGCCGATTTCAGCGGCCAGATCATCTATCCTTTGCCAATCAGTCAGTGCCATGGTCGCCCCTCGGTCTGTGGCACTAGGGTTTGCACTGGGGTGCTTAACCGGGGGTAACCTGATGCGGCCATTTCACTGCGGATTTTAGCTTTCATCCACGGTTAAGATGTGACCGCCAATGTGTTACATGACATATCCAGACATGCGGGTGCGATGCAGGCTGAAATCATCACAGAACGGCAGGGTGACCCGGTGCAGGCCATTCGGGCGCTGGTGGTGGATGACAGCCGCGCGCAGCGCCGTGTGCTGGCGTTGCAATTGCAACGCTGGGGTTTCGCGGTGACTGAGGCGGAATCAGGTGTGCAGGCGCTGGCGCTGTGGGATGCGGCACCGTTTGATGTCGTTATCAGTGACTGGATGATGCCGGGCATGACCGGGGTGGAATTCTGCCGTGAGGTGCGCGGACGCGCGACCGAGGCGTATAGTTACTTCATCCTGCTGACATCAAAATCGGAAACGGAAGAAATCACGCGGGGGCTGGAGGCGGGGGCGGATGATTTTCTGACCAAACCGTTCAACGCAGATGAATTGCGGGCGCGCCTGCGGGCGGGTGAGCGTATTGTCAGCATGCAGCGTCAGGTGATGCAGAAAAACGTGCAGATCCGCGCAGCGCTGGATAAGATTCAAGACCTGTATGATGCGCTGGATCGTGACCTGCTTGAGGCGCGAAAGCTGCAACTGGGGCTGATGCAGAACCGCAGGCAGGATTATGATCAGGGCCATGCGACCATTTTGATGCGGCCATCGGGCCATGTGGGGGGTGACCTTGCGGGCAGTTTCCGCATCAACCATGGGCGAATCGGGGTGTATTCGGTGGATGTGTCGGGGCACGGGGTGGCGTCAGCGATGATGACGGCGCGGTTGGCGGGGCTGCTGTCTGGCGGATCGCCGGATCAGAACATTGCCATCCGCAAGGCAACGATGGGCCAACAGTTTGCGTGGGAACCCGAGGCGGTGGCCAGCCGTCTGAACCGGCTGATGCTGGAAGATGTGCAGGCAGAGCAATATTTCACGCTGGCCTATGCGGAGGTTGATCTGTTCACCGGGGCCTTGGCGATTGTGCAGGCGGGCCATCCGCACCCGGTGATTTTGCGGGCGGATCGGCGGGTAGAGGTGATAGGCGCGGGTGGCCTTCCGATCGGGCTTATTCCGGGGGCGGTGTATGAAACGGTGCTGGCGCAGCTTAATCCGGGTGACAGGCTGGTGTTACTGTCTGATGGGGTGACGGAATGCCCTTCGCCATCGGGTGAAGAATTGGGGCAGGATGGGTTGACGTTCATTCTGGAGCGGCTGGCAGACATGCCAAGCGAACAGTTGATCGAAGCGCTGCAATGGGAGCTGGTGGCGTTTCACGGCAAACCGGAATTCCCGGATGACGTGTCAGCGCTGATCTTTGATTATACGGGGCTGTGATCAGCGGTTGCCGAATAGCCAGCGTGACAGCATGCCCTGATCGCCGGGGTTGCCCAGCAGGCGAGGGGCATCCTGCAACGGAAGCCAGATGGCGCTATGGCCGGGTTCGGTAGGTGGGCCAATGCGGCGCACGGGGCGTGCCAGATACAGCGTGCAGATCTTTTCAGCCCACAAATTATACTCTGGCATGTAGGTGAACCGGCGGAACGTGCCCAGTTTCCGGTTGATGGCAATACGCCAACCGGTTTCCTCCATCACCTCGCGGTGCAGGGCGGCTATGGGGTGTTCGCCTGCGTCAATGCCACCACCGGGCAGCTGCAATTCGGGGGCGGGGTCCATCTGCATGGTCGCAAGCAAACTGTCGCCTTGGGCCAATACGGCATAGACGCCGGGCCGGCGAATGTAGCGTTGCCCCGCTTTTGGCGTATCACCATACCGTCTGATCATGCCTTTGCCCTTGGACCCGAGGTTGCCCTGCCTATATAGGCGCGGTATGCCACATCTGGCAGCCAGGAAAACCCCATGATCACCACACCTCAAATTGCCTGGGACGATACCGTCCTGCCCTTTCAGCTTGATCAATCGGATATCCGGGGTCGCGTCGTGCGGCTTGACGGGTCATTGGACAACATCTTGCGCCAGCACTCCTACCCCCCGGTGATTGAGGCGTTGGTGGCCGAAATGGCGCTGTTGACAGCGTTGATCGGGCAGGCGGTGAAACTGCGCTGGAAGTTAAGCCTTCAGGTGCGCGGCAAGGGACCTGCGCGGCTGATCGCAACGGATTATTACGGGCCGACAGCCGAGGGTGAGCCTGCGCGCATCCGCGCCTATGCCAGCTATGATGCCGAACGGCTGGATCATGACGCAGTGCCCTTCAGCCAGATCGGTGAGGGGTATTTTGCGGTGCTGATAGATCAGGGGCAGGATATGACCCCCTACCAAGGCATCACGCCGATTGCGGGCGGGTCACTTTCGGCCTGTGCAGAGACGTATTTTGCCCAATCCGAACAGCTGCCGACACGATTTGCGCTGGTGTCCGGCAAAAGCCAGGCGCCGGGTCAGCCTTCGCAGTGGCGGGGTGGTGGCGTCATGCTGCAACATATGCCGAAATCGTCGCTTGTGGCGGCCGAGGCGGGGTCTGGTGAAGGTGGGTTGTTGCAGCACACTGATATTCTGGCCGGTGCTGAGGGCGAAAACTGGAGCCGCGCGAACATTCTGCTGGATACGGTCGAAGAGCTGGAGCTGATCGGCCCAACTGTCGCGCCGACCGATTTGTTGGTGCGGTTGTTCCACGAAGACGGCCCGCGCGCCTTTGATCCGCAGCCGGTGCGGTTTGGCTGTTCATGTTCGGCAGACAAAGTGCGCCAGTCGATGTCGATCTATTCGGCCAAGGATATCAGGTACATGACGACAGATGAGGGGATCGTGACCGCAGATTGCCAGTTTTGCGGGGCGCATTACGAGCTTGATCCGCTGACGCTGGGGTTTGAGGCGAAAAAGGCCACGGGCGATGGGGCCTGATGATGCACGCCTGCGGGCGGCCCTTGCGCGCGCCACAGATGCGACGTCTGACTATGATCTGAACCCCGGCCTTGCGTTGCCCACGGACCGCCGCCTGCGTGAGGCTGCGGTGTTGGTGGCGGTATGGCAGGGGCGGGTGCTGCTGACACAGCGGGCATCGGGGCTGAAACACCATCCGGGGCAGATTGCCTTTCCGGGTGGTAAGGTCGATGCAGGTGATGATGGGGTGATCGGTGCAGCGCTGCGCGAGGCGTGGGAAGAGATCGGGCTTGCACCGGAAAACGTGACGGTGCTTGGCACTTTGCCTGCGCATGAAACGGTGACAGGATACCGGATCACGCCTGTTTTGGGCCTTGTCAGAGCCGCTTTTGATGTCGTGTTGCAAAAGGCAGAGGTGGCAGAGGTGTTTTCGGTTCCTTTGGCGCATGTGACTAAGCCGGCGCATTTTGCCATTGAACAGCGCGAATGGCGGGGGGTCTGGCGGCGCTACTACGCGGTGCCGTATGGGCCCTATTACATCTGGGGCGCCACGGCGCGAATCTTGCGTGGGCTGGCAGACCGGGTGACGCCATGAAGGTATCAGGTGACTGGCTGCAGGCGGCGGGGGTGCAGGCGGTGCTTGCGGCACTGAACGCAGCTGGCCATCAGGCGCTGGTTGTCGGTGGCTGCGTGCGCAATGCGGTGCTGGGCGTGCCGGTGGCGGATGTGGATGTGGCAACGGATGCCGTGCCAGAAACAGTTACTAACATCGCAGAAAGTGCGGGTTTTCGGGTGATTCCAACCGGGATTGACCACGGCACGGTCACGGTTCTGACGCTTGGCGTGGCGATAGAGGTCACCACATTCCGGCGCGATGTGGCCACCGATGGGCGACGGGCGGTGGTGGCGTTCAGCACGGACATTGCGGAAGACGCGGCAAGGCGTGATTTCACGATGAATGCAATCTATGCGCAGGCCGATGGCACAGTGGTTGATCCGCTGGGTGGCGTGGCTGATCTGCTGGCGCGGCGCGTGCGGTTTGTGGGCAATGCGGATCTGCGGATCACGGAAGACTATCTGCGAATTCTGCGGTTTTTCCGGTTTCACGCACTGTATGCCGATCCTGCGGGCGGGCTGGATGCCGAGGGGCTGGCGGCCTGTGCCGCGGACATCAGCGGTCTGGCCAGCCTTTCGCGCGAACGGGTGGGGGCAGAAATGCGCAAGCTGCTGGCGGCACGTGACCCCGGCCCTGCGGTGGCGGCAATGGCGCAGACGGGCGTGTTAGGCGCGATTCTGCCGGGCACTGATGCGCGGGCCTTGCCGGTGCTGGTACATCTTGAGGGCGATATTGCCCCGCGCTGGCAGCGCAGGTTGGCGGTGCTTGGCGGCGAAGAGCCAACTGATGCGCTGCGTCTGTCTGGTGATGAATCCAGTGGTTTAGGCCATATCAGAGCCGCTTTTCAGGGTGATCATACCCTTGCCGCGACCGGATTTCTGTATGGTCAGGTTGCCGCGCAGGATGCCTGTCTTGTAAGGGCGGCATTCATGGAAACCGCGCCGCCACATGGTTGGCAGGCGGCCATTCAGCGCGGGTCTGAGGCCAGGTTTCCCATCTCCGCGATTGATCTGATGCCGGACTGGCAAGGTCCTGCCCTTGGCGCGCGGCTGCGGGCGATGCAGGACCGGTGGCTGCAATCCGACCTGACGCTGACAAAGGCCCAACTTCTGGCCTGAGCGACGCTTTCCCTTACCCGGCCCATGCGCTATATGACGGGTCCAAGGTCTGAGGCACACCGCATGTTTCGCTTCTTTGAAGACCTCGTCGACCCCTATGTCAGCTACGAGGAATCCGATACGCCCCCGCGTCGGCTTTGGCCGTTCCTGCGGGATTACGCGCGCCCGTTCCGGGGTGTTTTCGCGGCAACGGCGCTGTTGTCCATGGTGGGCGGTTTCGCTGATATTGCGATGATCTGGTATGTCGGGCGGATTGTTGATCTGATGACCACCGCGTCACCCGCCCAGGTGTGGGCTGCGCATGGCACGGAATTTCTGATTGTAGCGGTGGTGATTCTGGTTCTGCGGCCTGTCATTCTGGTGGGCAACGCAGCGCTGTTGCACAACACGATCCTGCCGAACTTTGGCACGATGATCCGCTGGCGGGCGCACCGGCATGTGCTGCGCCAACCCGTGGGCTGGTTCGAATCAGACTTTGCGGGGCGCATTGCCAACCGGATCATGCAAACTCCACCTGCCGCAGGCGATGCAGTGTTTCAGATTTTCGATGCGGTGGCGTTTGCGGCGGTCACAGTGGTGGGTGCGGCCATCATGCTGATGGACGCAGACCCGCGGCTGTTGCTGCCCTTGGCCATCTGGATCGTGCTTTACGCGGCCTTGGTGCGTTGGACCATTAACCGTGCAGGGCCAGCGGCGAAGGCCAGTTCGGATGCGCGTTCGGCGGTAACGGGGCGGGTGGTGGATGCCTATACGAACATCCATGCGGTCAAGCTGTTTGCGCATCATGACAGCGAAGTAGCCTATGCAAAGGAAGCCATCGAGCATGCGCGTGAGACGTTCAAGAAAGAAATGCGCATCGTCATCAAGATGGATTTCGCGCTGACCATGCTGAACGGCTGCCTGATCGTGGCGATCATCGGCTGGGCGATTGCGCTGTGGTATCAGGGGTCTGCATCGGTGGGCACCGTGGCTGCGGCCAGTGCGTTGGTGCTGCGTCTGAACAACATGACCTATTGGATCATGTGGGCGTTTACCAGTTTGGTGCAGGCGCTTGGCGTGGTGCAAGAGGGGATGGAGACGATCACACAGCCAATTACACTGGTCGATGCCAAAGGCGCGCCGAAGCTGACCTTGACCAAGGGCGAAGTGCAGATCGAAGGCGTGTCGCACCATTACGGGCGGGGCACGGGTGGTTTGCGCGATGTGACACTGGTGGTGAAACCGGGTGAGCGGATCGGGCTGGTGGGGCGGTCCGGGGCGGGCAAGTCAACGCTGGTGAAGCTGATGCTGCGGTTTTACGATACAGAAAGCGGCCGCATTCTGATTGACGGGCAGGACATTGCAGGGGTGACGCAGTCATCCTTGCGGGCGGCGATTGGCATGGTGGCGCAGGATACGGGACTGATGCACCGGTCTGTGCGCGATAACATCATGTATGGGCGCCCAGATGCGACCGAAGCGATGATGATTGCAGCGGCCAAGCAGGCCGAAGCGCATGAATTTATCCAGACGCTGGAAGACCCGGAAGGGCGGCGTGGGTATGACGCGCATGTGGGTGAGCGGGGGGTGAAACTGTCGGGCGGGCAGCGGCAGCGGGTGGCACTGGCGCGGGTGATCCTGAAGGATGCGCCGATCCTGATCCTGGACGAGGCGACGAGTGCCTTGGACAGTGAAGCGGAAGCGCTGATCCAAGAGGCGTTGTATGGCGTAATGGCGGGCAAGACGGTGATCGCAATCGCGCACCGTTTGTCCACGATCGCGGCGATGGACCGGATCGTGGTGCTAGAGGATGGGGCAATCGTGGAACAGGGCACGCATGCGGAACTGATTGCGCAGGCGGGGGTTTACGCAAGGTTCTGGGCGCGGCAATCGGGTGGTTTCATCGGCATTGAGGAGGCAGCGGAATGAGCGCGCTGATGCGGCTTGGCAATTGGATTGATGCGTTTCGCCCGGCAGAAGGCCCGCCTCCTACGGGACTGGGCGCGTTCTTTCGCTGGTGTCTGAGCGGGTCTTGGCCAGCCTTGTGGGTGGCGGGGGTGCTGTCATCTATCGCGGGGGCGACCGAGGTTGTTTCGGCATTGATTCTGGGCTGGGTAATTGATGCGGCGCTGGACGCAGGGCCGACCGCATTTTTCGCCAACCATTTCGGGCTTTTGGCGTTGTTCGTGATCTTTTATCTGGTGTTCCGCCCGCTGGCCTTTGCAGTATCGGCGGCATCGAACAGTATCGTCATCGGGCCCAACGTGCTGCCCTTGGTGCTGTCGCGCCTGCACCGTTGGACGCTGGGGCAGGCTGTCACGTTCTTTGACAATGATTTTGCCGGGCGGATTGCGACCAAGCAAATGCAGGCGGCGCGCGCGGTGACTGATGTGGCGACGGAAGTCATCAACACGGTGTGCTTTGCCTTGGCGTCGGTGATCGGGTCAGTGATTTTTCTGCTGGTGATCGATTGGCGCGTGGCCTTGGCGCTGGCGGTGTGGCTGCTGGGCTATGTGTATGTGATCCGGTTTTTCCTGCCACGGGTGAAGGTGAATTCGGCTGCAAGGGCGGCGTCACGCGCGATGGTGACGGGGCAGGTGGTGGATACGATCACCAATATCAAGACGGTGAAACTGTTCGCCCATGCGGCGTTTGAAGACCGGGTAGCCCTGAACGCGATGAGCGTGTTTCGCGACCGTTCGTTGGAATTTGGCGTGATTTCCACATGGTTCCGCCTTTCGCTGATGACGCTGGCGGGGGTGCTGCCGGTGCTGCTGATTGGCGGCACGCTGGTGTTGTGGACGGAAGGCGCGGCCACGGCGGGGGCGATTGCGGCCAGT
This sequence comes from Rhodobacterales bacterium, assembly GCA_043751715.1. GTDB lineage: Bacteria > Pseudomonadota > Alphaproteobacteria > Rhodobacterales > Rhodobacteraceae > JAAFHS01. Next base: position 10,505 of record JAYUZO010000019.1, read on the forward strand.
GGTGCCATTGCAATGCGGATTGCGCAGATGTCGGGCTGGGTCAGCTTTACGCTGATGTCGATCTATACGTCGATCGGTGAGGTTGAGGATGGCATGCAGACATTGGCGGTGCCGCACACGCTGGCCGATGCACCGGGTGCGGTTGACCTGCCAAGGGTGCAGGGTGAGGTGCGGTTTGATGGAGTGTCATTCGGGTACGGGCGGGCAAAGGCGGGTGTGCGCGATGTGAACCTGACCATCCGGGCGGGTGAAAAGTTAGGGATTGTGGGGGCGTCGGGCGCGGGGAAAAGCACGCTCGTGTCATTGCTGTTGCGACTTTATGATGCGGAAACGGGCACGGTCTGCATTGACGGGCATGATGTGCGGCACGTGACGCAAGAAAGTTTGCGGCGGCAGATTGGCATGGTCACGCAGGAAACGGCGATGTTCAACCGAAGTGCACGCGATAACATTTTGTACGGTCTGCCGGATGCAAGTGAAGCGGCGATGGTGGCGGCGGCACGGTCGGCCGAGGCGGATGGGTTCATTGCCGGGATGATGGATCACAAGGGGCGCAGTGCCTATGACGCGTTTCTGGGGGAACGTGGGGTAAAGCTGTCAGGCGGGCAGCGGCAGCGGATTGCGCTGGCGAGGGCGTTCCTGAAAGACGCGCCTATTCTGGTGCTGGATGAGGCGACTTCGGCACTGGATTCAGAGGTTGAGGCGAGCATTCAGCAGGCGTTGGACCGAGTGATGCAGGGCAAGACGGTGCTGGCAATCGCGCACCGCCTGTCTACGATTGCGGCGATGGACCGGATCATCGTGCTAGAGGATGGACGGATCGTGGAGCAAGGGTCGCATACGGCACTGTTGGCGCATAACGGGCTTTACGCGCGGTATTGGAACCGGCAGTCAGGCGGCTTTATCGGCGTGGATCAAAAGGAAGCGGCAGAGTGACATTTACCATAACGCGGCTGGGCCATCTGGGTGATGGCGTAGCCGATGGCCCGGTCTATGCGACCCAAGTGTTACCGGGTGAAGTGGTTGATGGCGCGCTGACAGGCGACAGGCTGACCGACATCCGCATTGTCACGCCATCCGTGCACCGCGTGAGGCCCCCTTGCGTGCATGCGCGCACCTGTGGCGGCTGCCTGATGCAGCACGCGAGCGATGCGTTTGTGGCGGACTGGAAGACCGGCATCGTCAAGGGGGCGTTGGCGGGGCGGGGGTTACAGGCGGATTTCCGGCCGATCATCACTTCACCGCCAAAATCTCGTCGCCGGGCCACGCTGACGGCGCGGCGCACGAAATCTGGTGCGCTGATCGGGTTTCATGCGCGTGGGTCTGAACTGCTGGTGGATGTGCCGCAGTGCCAGCTTTTGCACCCCGATCTGATGGCCACAATTCCTGCGCTGACCACGCTGACACGGGTGGTGGGGTCACGCGGCGGCGAGATCAGCTTTCAGATCACGCGCACGCTGGCGGGGCCGGATGTGGTGGTTACCGGGGCCAAGGCGTTGGATTCCGCCCTGCGTCTGGATCTGGCGCGCATGGCTGAAACATTTGGCCTGTCGCGCCTGACCTGTGATGGTGAGGTGATCGCCCTGCGCGCGGCCCCCATGCAGCGGTTTGGCCGGGCATTGGTGGCCCCGCCGCCGGGGGCGTTTTTGCAAGCGACCGAAGAAGGCGAACGCGCGCTGCTGCGTGCGGTGGCTGATGCGCTTGCCGGGCCGATGCGCAAGGTGGCTGATCTGTTTGCGGGCGTGGGCACCTTTGCGCTGCCGCTGTCGGAACGGGTCGAGGTGCTGGCGGTGGAAGGTGACGCTGCCATGGTGGCGGCCATGGACAAGGGCTGGCGGCAGGCCGAGGGGCTGAAACGCCTGACGGCAGAGGCCCGCGATCTGTTCCGCCGCCCGCTGGAACCGGATGAGCTGCGCGGCTTTGATGGCGTGGTGATTGATCCGCCGCGCGCCGGGGCCGAGGCGCAGACGGCAGCGCTCGCGGTTAGCGGCGTACCGGTGATTGCATCGGTATCCTGTAACCCGGTCACGTTTGCGCGCGATGCACGGGTGCTGGTGGCGGCGGGGTATCATCTGGATTGGGTGCAGGTGGTGGACCAGTTCCGCTGGTCATCGCATGTGGAACTGGTGGCGCGGTTTTCGCGGACTAAAAAAGGCTGATTCGCCAAGGCAGCGTTCACATCTTTTGGATCGTGACAGTTTTTGCCCCGACGCTGCTGGCCAAATCAGCGCGGAAGCGCTATGCGCTGGCAAAAAAGAAGCTTGGGGCAAGCATGCGGTTCTTCAAAAGTCTGGCGGTTCTTTTTGTAGTGCTGACGCTTGCCGCATGTGGCGGCGGATCGAAATTTCGCACCTACAACGGCCCCGAAGTGACATCGGTTCAGGTCCATAAGGCGGATCATATGATGTATCTGCTGCACGGCACGCAGGTGTTGCGCAGCTATGACATCTCGCTGGGGTTTGCGCCTGTCGGTCACAAGCAGTTTGAAGGTGATGGCAAGACGCCGGAAGGGGCCTACCGGATCAACCGGCGCAATCCGAATTCGGCATACCATTTGTCTTTGGGCATTTCATACCCGGACGTGAATGATGTGGCCTTTGCGCGGGCAGCGGGGCAGGAACCGGGCGGTGAGATTTTCATTCATGGCTGGTCAGAAATTCTGGCAACCAGCCGGGATTGGACGGCTGGCTGCATCGCGGTGCAGGATGACGAAATCGAGGAAATCTATGCCATGGTAAAGGATGGCACGGTTATCTACATCTTGCCATAAAGTCAGGCGCCTGCGACGTAAGTCCACCAGATCTTGCCATTGGGTTCCTGAAACCACGAAAAGCCCAGATTGCGCGCATTGGGTGCCAGAATGATAGCGCGGGTGTCGGCCTGATTCATCCAGGCGGCAAGCGTGACCAGTTCAGTTTCAAAGGTTTCTGAAATCAGCTCACCCACAAGCGCGCCGGCGTACCCCGTGCGTTGCACACGCACCAAAGGCGATGACGCGTCAGACCCAAAGTGCCACGGGCGGTTCTGCAGTGACATGTCGCGCGAATGGGTGGCGGCGGCGGCGGTCAGCTGGGCATTCAACTGCATTGGCGGCACACCTGCGGCAGAGCGCAGGGAATTGACGGAATCCAGCAGGCGGAACGGGATTGTGTTCTGATTGGCAGCGGTGATCGGGTAAATCTGCGGCAAGGGCTGACCATCAGCCCCAAGCTGGATCTGCGATGCAGGTGCGCAGGCGGCGAGCACAGCAACGCCAGCAAAACCCATTATGAATGATCTTCTTTGCATGCTTATCTTTTCCCAACGGGCCACATTGCCCGCAATTCTGCCTGTCATAGACAAAGTTTTCAGCCGCTACAAACCCTGCCACGCAAGGATGTGCTGATTGACGCTTGTTTGATTTGCGGCCCGGCCTTGCACGGGTTATGTGCAGCGCAACGATTTTCGTCATGCAGGAGATGGACATGGCACAGAACGACAACGGATTTACACGGCGGGCGATGCTGGGTACGGCTGCGGCAGCGCTTGGGGCGTCCGCACTGCCAGCGTTTGCGCAAGATGATGGGTCAACGGAATTTGTGGCATCGGCCACCACGCAGCGGCACAACATTTCCAGTTTCCGGATGCTGAACTGGCAGGACCACTTTGCCGATACGCGCAACGGGGCGATTCTGGTCGATATCACCTCGCGCGCGCTGCACTATTGGTCGGAAGATCAATCTATCTACCGGTTGTACCCCACTTCGGTGCCGCTGTCAGACGAGCTGACACGCAAAGGCAATACGTCAGTCGTGGAAAAAGTTGTGGCACCCACATGGCGGCCAACCCCCTCGATGCGGGAACGCAATCCGGACTGGCCCGAGGTTGTGCAAGGCGGTGCACCGGATAACCCGCTGGGCACGCATGCGCTGTACTTGAGCTGGACCTATTACCGTATCCACGGCACGCATGACACCCGAAAGATCGGGCGGCGGTCTTCGAACGGCTGTATCGGCATGTATAACGAACACATCCAGGAATTGTTTGCGATGGCCAAGGTTGGCACACAGGTTTTGCTGATTTAGACTGGACATGCGGATTTGCGGGCAATCAGGGGCGGCAACACCGCCCTTTTTTGTTTTCAGACTGCGCAAAAGCTATCCGAAAATCTGATGAATTCGCTTTATGTGTTGCATTATTGACGACAGGCCTTGGCCAAAGGCGTAGCGCGCGTGGGCCGCGATTGCAAAGGCCGTTTCACCCGGATTAAAAGCCAGTATGAGGATTATGCTTGGGTGCATCCTGCCGCCTCTGAAATTCTGAAGGCCGGATGCGTTAACTGGAGGTTACTATGAAAAAACTCGCACTCGCAGCTGCTTTCGCGCTGACCGCTTCGACCGCTTTCGCTGGCGGCCTGGCAGAGCCGATCACCGAAGAAACCGTTGTTGTGGCTGAAACCACGTCGTCTTCGGGCGCTATCGTTGTTCCGCTGCTGCTGCTGCTCGTGATCGCAGCCGCTGCTGCTTCCTGATCTTTCAGATCAGTTGTGGATTTGGAAAAGGCGGCGGGGAAACCTGCCGTCTTTTTCGTTGGCGGGGTTACCGCAGCCAGCCTGACAGATTATCTTTGATCACGGCGGTCAGGGCGCCAATATGGGCGTCATCATCGTTCAGGCAGGGAATATAAGTGAACACATCACCGCCCGCGTGTTCAAATGCCTCACGAATCTCACCGTTGATTTCTTCCAGCGTTTCAATGCAATCGGCACTGAATGCAGGGGCCATGACGGCGATGCGCTTTTTGCCGGACCTGGCCAGTTCGGCCACATGTTCCACCGTGTAGGGCTTTAGCCATTCTTCCGGACCAAAGACCGATTGAAAGGTGACATTGACCCGGTCCTTTTCCCAACCCAGCCGTTCACGCAGCAGGCGCGTGGTTTTGGCGCATTGGCAATGATAGGGATCACCCTCCATCAGATAGCGTTTGGGCATGCCGTGGTAACTGGTCACCAGCACATCCGGCACATGATCAAGGGCGGCATAGGCGCGCGTGACAGACTGGGCGAGCGCGTCAATATACAGAGGATGGTCAAAATATTCGGCCACGGTGCGCGCGGTGGGCTGGCGCTTTTCCTTCATCAGGGCGCGAAAGAACTGGTCATTGGCAGTGGCTGACGTGGCCCCGGCGTAATGGGGATACAGCGGAAAGAACAGGATTTTTTCCACGCCCGCATCCACCATCGCGCGAACGCGCGATTCGGTCGATGGGTTCCCATACCGCATACAAAAATCAACGATAACCTCGCTGCCATACTGGGCGCTGATCGCATCCTTGATCTTGGCGGTCTGATCCTTGGTGATGGTCAGCAACGGGCTTTCGTTCTTTTCGTGGTTCCAGATCAGCTTGTAATTGGCACCCGAACTGAAGGGGCGCTTGGTCAGGATGATCAGTTGCAGCAGTGGTTGCCACTTCCAGCTGGCATAGTCGACCACGCGCTTGTCAGACAGGAATTCGTTCAGATAGCGCCGCATCGACCAGTAATCATAATTGTCAGGCGTGCCGAGGTTTGCCAGCAGAACGCCGATCTTTGCAGGCTTGACGGCAGGGTGATCAGCGGGCGCATGTGTCAGGCGGTGGTCCCGTTTGGGAACCGCTGTGATGGCCGTATCAGAAATACGCGGGTCTTTGTTCATATTGGTGGACATATAGGCTTATCGTCCGGGGTCAACCTTTGGGCAAGGGAACCTGCACCGTGCCCAGCACATCGGTCAGTTTTTGGGCAGCAGAACCGGGGCGAAGGGGTTTTTGCTGGCTGTCAGCGGGGGACCAGCCTGTCAGGCAGATCATTTCGAACGTCGCAGGGATGCTGCCGTCCGGTTGGGCGTGGGTTTCTGCATACAGGCTGACAGCGCGGGCGATGACCGCGCTTTGGGTTGGGCGGCGCAGCCGGGCGAACAGGGCGTTTGCTTCACCCATGGCGCGCAAATCGTGCATCAGGTGCATTGCGTCCCGGTAGGTGACGGTGCGGGTGAAACTGTCGGCCACGGGCAAAGCAAAACCGGCGCGTTGCAGCAAACCACCCAGATCACGGATTTCGCCCATGGGCAGAATGCGCGGTGACAGGCCGCCGGTGATTTCAGCTTCGGCCTGCGCAAGGCAGGCGCGCAATTCGTGCAGGGTCTGGCCGCCGAACATAAGCCCCAGAAACAGCCCATCTGGGCGCAGGGCACGGCGGCATTGCACCAGTTGGCCCACGGGATCATTCGCCCAGTGCAGCGCCAGCGCGTGAATCACCAGATCATGGCCCTCAGGGTGCAGGGTCAGAGTATCATCATCCGGGGTGATTGTGGCATTTGGGAATGCGGTTGCCCAAATTTGCGGAAAACCTGTCACGACGGCGGGCGCTGTAAAGGTTCTGTTAACCTCGATCAGTCTTTCCTGAACCTCGCTCATGGCGTCGTCCTGCAAAAAGAACGTGGTCGCGCGGGCGCGGTTACGGGCAAGGGCTGTGCGGTCAGTCAGGATTTGCATGGGGGCATACATGGCGGGGGCGGGATGAAACTGCAAGCAGCGCTGCGCCTTATCTATCCGCCGCAATGCCTGACCTGTGAGGCGCAGGTCACAACCGATTTCGGTTTGTGCGGTGATTGCTGGCGCGAGACGACGTTTATCGGCGGAATGGTATGCGATAAATGCGGCATACCGCTGCCGGGCGAAGATACCGGTACGGCGGCGCTGTGTGATGATTGCATTTCGATCGCGCGGCCATGGGCGCAGGGGCGGGCGGCGCTGCTGTACCGTGACAACGGGCGGCGCATGGTGCTGGCGCTGAAACATGGTGACAGGCAGGATCTGGTCCAGCCCGCGGGCGATTGGCTGCTGCGCGCAGCAAGGCCGATCCTGCGGCCAGATATGCTTGTGGTGCCCATTCCCTTGCACTGGTTCCGGCTGCTGCGCAGGCGGTACAACCAGTCTGCATTGCTGACAGCGCGGGTGGCAAAGCTGGCAGGGTTGGAGCATTGCCCGGATTTGCTGCAACGCCGCCGCCACACGCCCACACAGGAAGGCCGGGGGCGCGATGCGCGGTTTGTGAACATGGCCGATGCGCTGCGGGTGCATCCACGGCATATGGGGCGGGCGGAAGGGCGGCATATCCTGCTGGTGGATGATGTGATGACATCCGGGGCGACACTGGCAGCGGCGGCCGAGGCGTGCCTTTCGGCAGGTGCGGCGGACATATCGGTTTTGACGCTGGCGCGCGTTGCGAAAGACGCGTGAAACCCTATAGTCAAAGGGCCCAAGCAAAGGTCCTGACAATGAAACCGGTTGAAATTTATACTACGCAAA
>JAYUZO010000020.1:0-18182 GCA_043751715.1 Rhodobacterales bacterium
GGGGCGCGTATATCCGCCCGCATGTCACAAAATCCGCCTACCCTTCGCCCTGATCTCGCCCGCGCATCGGTTCCTGACGCGCGCCGCGCCCGTTCTGATGGATTGCACCAGCCCACCATTGGCATGGTCAGCCTTGGCTGCCCCAAGGCACTGGTTGACAGTGAACGCATTCTGACGCGGTTGCGCGCCGAAGGCTATGCCATCAGCCCGGATTATGCGGGTGCGGATGCGGTGATCGTGAACACCTGCGGGTTTCTGGACAGCGCCAAGGCGGAAAGCTTGGCCGCGATTGGCGAGGCGTTGGCCGAAAACGGCCGGGTGATTGTGACAGGCTGTCTGGGGGCGGAACCGGAATACATCACGGGGGCGCATCCAAAGGTGCTGGCAGTGACGGGGCCGCATCAGTATGAGGCGGTTCTGGATGCGGTGCATGCAGCGGTGCCGCCCAGCCCCGATCCGTTCATTGATCTGTTGCCAGCAAGTGGCGTGACGCTGACGCCGCGGCATTACAGCTATCTGAAAATCTCGGAAGGCTGCAATCACAAGTGCAAGTTCTGCATCATCCCCGACATGCGCGGGTTGTTGCAAAGCCGCCCGGCGCATGCGGTGCTGCGTGAGGCTGAAAGGCTGGTCGCAGCGGGGGTGAAAGAACTGCTGGTGATTTCGCAGGACACCAGCGCCTATGGGCTGGACCTTCGCCATGCGACCGACAAGGGCCACCGCGCGCATATCACGGATCTTGCGCGCGATCTGGGGTCGCTTGGGGCGTGGGTGCGGCTGCATTATGTCTATCCCTATCCACATGTGCGTGACCTGATCCCGCTGATGGCTGATGGGTTGATCCTGCCCTATCTGGATATTCCGTTTCAGCACGCCCACCCCGATGTGCTGCGCCGGATGGCGCGGCCTGCGGCGGCGGCGCGGACCTTGGACGAGATTGCGGCGTGGCGGCAGGTTTGCCCGGATATCACACTGCGCAGCACGTTCATCGTGGGTTATCCGGGTGAGACGGAGGCGGAATTTCAGACGCTGCTGGACTGGCTGGATGAGGCGCAACTGGACCGCGTGGGGTGTTTTCAGTACGAAAACGTCAAGGGGGCGCGGTCAAACGCCCTGCCGGATCATGTGGGGGCTGACGTAAAACAAGACCGCTATGATCGCTTTATGGAAAGATCGCAGTCGATTTCGGCGGCAAAACTGGCGGCGAAGGTTGGAAAAGTGCTATCGGTCATCGTGGATGAGGTGGACGCCGAAGGGGCCACTTGCCGCACGATGGCGGATGCGCCGGAAATCGACGGGAACCTGTTCATTGACGAGGGGTTCGCGGGGCTGGTGCCGGGCGATACCCTTCAGGCGACGGTGGATGAGGCAGGGGAGTATGATCTTTGGGGAACGGTGGTTTAAACAACGTCATCCTGCGGGACGCTATCCCCGCAGATCACGATGCCATCGTGGCCATATCAACTATCACCCAGCACGAACACGAGGCGCGCCTGCCTGATATCTTCCTGCCGGGCAGTGATCATGAAATGCCTGATACGTTCGCAGCGGCGCTGGCCAATCTTCCGCGCATTGACGACGCACCCTTCGCCCGCCTGATTGTTGCCTGTCAAAACGACCACGTGATTGGCCATGCCCTGATGCTTTTCTGCCAGACTGCCACTGCGCCAGACCTGTATGATCTGCAGTGCCATATCCATGATCTTTCAGTGCACCCTGATTTTCGCGGTCGTGGAATTGGCACCGCCTTGATGGCAAAAGCGCTGGATGTCAGCCGGGAAGAAGGGGCAACTGATCTGCAGGGTTACGTCTGGCAAGGAAATGCAGCATCCAAGCAGCTGTTTGCCAAGGCACATTTCGTTCCGGCAGCAACGCTTTTCTCCAAACGCCTTGGCGCGCCACTGCGCCGTTCCACCCCCCTTAGTGCCCGAACGGATCAGGCCGCTGCGCCCAGCCGCGATTTATTGATCATCCTCGGCATCGTTGTGGCAATCTTGGTGACCGCACGGCTTATCCTGTGAAGGCTCCGGACATAGGGGCAGGGTTTAACCTGTTGTGTTGCGCCCCCTACCCCACAAGCACCACCACCCACGCCACGCCCCCAGCAATCGCTGTCACGGCCACCGCCGCTGATCCGGCGTCCTTGGCGCGGCCGGCGCGGGGGTCTTGCGCCTGTGATATGTAATCCACGACCTCTTCGATCGCCGTGTTCACCAGTTCCATTGCCAGCACCATCAGGCCAAGCGCCAGAATAAGCGCGCGTTCTGCGGGGCTGAGCGCCAGCGAAAACGCCAGCGTGGCCGAGGCCAGATTGACCAGCGTCCATTGTCGGAATGATTTTTCCCGTGCCCAGGCGCTGCGCACGCCCTGCCATGACCAGCGGGCGGTGTTTGCCAGCCGCCGCGCCTCAGCCATAATCCAATCCTGAATCACCTGCCCCTGCCCCCGGATTTTCCGGCAGTTTAGCGCAAGCCCGTCACAGGCATCCATCCCTTTTGCACATTGAACCGCACGCCTTAGCCGCGCGCCCTATCCGCCCGCCTGCAGCCGTGCCGTTACTTCACGCACCAGCTGTTTGCGTTGGGCATTGGGCGGGTGGCTGCCCAGAAACCGGTCGCCCGGATCGGGCAGCCGGTCAAAGAACCCGGCCCCTATGACCGGATCAAACCCGGTGCGAAAGGCAATTTCAGCGCCCAAGGCATCAGCCTCAAGTTCAAAGTCACGCGAATAGCTGCGCGCGCCGACCTCGGCCCCCAAATCCTGTGCGGCGCGAATGGCTTCGGGGTCGGCACCCGAAGCCTGCGCCAGCACGCCGGCAACCAAGGCCCCGGCAATGGCGGTTTCTTCACGCTTTGGAATATGCCCGGCGATGTGGTGTGCGGCTTCGTGCCCCATGACAAAGGCAATTTCATCGGCATTCCGCGCATCGGCGATCAGCGCGAGGGTAAAGCCCACCACGGGCCGCCCGCGGCTGTCGACGGTTTGAAAGGCATTGGGCGGCGCACCGGGGCGGCTGTCGACGACGATCTGCAAATCACAGTTCACGCCGAACCGGGCACGCTGGCGGCACATGGCTTCGGCGACGGGTTCCACCCGTTCAACAACGGCGACAAAGGTGCTGACGGCCTGCTGCGGTGATGTGGCATAGACGGGTCCGGCCAGTTGTTCCGGCCCGCCACTGGGCGCTTTGCCAAGCACGGGGCCAACCGGCGCTGGCCCCACCGGCACACACCCGGCAAGTGCAAGGCCCGCGATCAGCACCAGGGCATGTTTCATTGCACTCTCCAATCCGGGGTTGCATATCACCTAACAAATTCCCCGCCACACGCCAGCCCCGATCACGCCAATTTCACCTTGAGGCGCGGTGCGGCACAGCCTAGCATGGCACGCATGTTTACCATCGAACACGAATTTGACGCGACCGTGATCACCCTTGTGGACGAAGGTCCGGGGTATTTGCAGGAAGACGTGACGATTGCAGCGTTTGAAGACTGCGTGACGCTGGAACAACTGGATACGCTGTCCGGCGAACCTGTGCGCCTGACGCTGTCGATGGCGCAGGTGGCCGATCTGGCGGCGGCGCTGGATTTGCCGGAAGGCAGCTATCGGTTGACCAAGGGCTGAACGCGTCAGGGGCCGCCGTGGCGTGCGTCTGACAGGCTGGTGCGGGCACGCGTAGTTTCGCACACAGAAAACCGCAGGGTCAGCGGCGCAGGTCAAGCGCGCGGATATCATCAAGCAGGGTCAGTAGATGATCCAGCTGTTCGGCCCCGAACTGCGCTTTTATGCGGGCAAAGATCGCAGCGCTTTGGGCGGCATGGACAAGGTCGTGGCCAGCAGTGGTGATGGCGATCACGGTCTTGCGCCGGTCTGCGGGTGGGGTGGTGCGGGTGATCAGCCCTTCGGCAACCATGGCCGATCATCCGCGTCAGGCTGGACAGCAGCAGGCAGGCCTCATGCGCGACAAGGCTCAGCTCTTGTGGTCCTTTGTTCCTGCAGCACGCGCAGCACGCGCCATTTCTGTTCGTTCACGCCCGACGTGGCCAGCATATCGCGGATCGGCCCCATCACGGTTTCGCGCGCGCGCAACAGGGCAATGGGCAGGGACCGGTTGGTCTGGCACAGGGGATTGGTCATGGGTCAACGATTGCGGCTTTTGCCAGTGTACGCAACCCACGCGGTCAGATTTATGTGACAGAACAAGTGCTTTACGTAACACTGCAAGTATTGTGGGAGGGAATCGATGCCGCATATTCAGATCGGCTATCCATCCAATCTGGAGGGGCATCTGGCGCGGTTTGCCGTGGGTGGCATTCAGAACCTGACCGGCGGAAAGGATGTGGCAGGGGATGGCACGTTTGAAACACGCAGTCCGGTGAACGCGCGCCTGATTGCGCAGGTGGCGCTTGGTATGGCAGCGACGGTGGATGCGGCAGCAAAGGCGGCGAGGGGTGGCGTTTCCGGCATGGGTGGCGCTGCCGGGCGATCTTGCACCGCATTGCGGATCTGATTGAGGCGCGGGCGGAAGAGATTTCCTTATGCGAATGCTGGGATACCGGGCAAGCGCAGCGCTTTATGTCCAAGGCGGCGCTGCGGGGGGCAGAGCACTTTCGCTTTTTTGTGGACCTTGCGCCGGGGGCGCGCGATGGGCAAAGCCTGCCGACACCCACGCATTGGAACGTGACCAGCCGCCAGCCGATTGGCCCGGTTGGGGGTGATCACGCCGTGGAACACGCCGTTCATGCTGTCAACGTGGAAGATAGCACCAGCCATGGCAGCGGGCTGCACGGTGGTGCACAAGCCTGCGGAATTCTCACCTGTCGGTGCGCGTTTGCTGGCGGAAATCTGCCATGAGGCGGGGTTGCCGCCGGGGGTGTGCGGGTGGGTGGTGCGGGATGGTTTGTGCGGCCGACGCTGTTTACAAACGCCACACCACAGCTGCGGATTGCGCAGGAACAGGTGTTCGGGCCGTTCCTGACGGCGATCCGGTTCAAAGATGAGGATGACGCGCAGCGCATTGCCAATGACGTGGCTTATGGGCTGACGGGCCATGTCTGGACCAATGATCTGACGCGCGCGCTGCGGGTATCGGACCGGCTGGAGGCGGGCATGATCTGTGTGAATTCGGAAAACGTGCGGCACCTGCCAACACCGTTTGGCGGGGTAAAGAATTCCGGGATCGGGCGGAATGGGGGGGATTGCATCTGTCTGCGGGCCCTGGAAAAGCGTGGGCATCATTGCATGATCCTGCGGCAGGCGGATGCGGGGTCGGTGGGGGTGCTGGGGTTCAAGGTCTGGTCCGAGGCCGATCTTGACCTTGCGGCGCATTGGTTTGCCGGGCGGGGCCTGCCTGTGGCATGGGTGGAACGCCCGTTCATGGGCCGGGTGCTGGCAACGCGTGATCCGTGGGGGGTGCCGCTAGAGTTTCATGCGGCGATGGACCGGCTGGCACCGATCCATCAGCAGTATAGCCTGTATCACGGGGTCAAACCGCTGCGGATTGACCATTTCAACCTGTTTTCGGCCAATGTGGATGCGGCGGTGGCGTTTTACGGCGATATGGGGTTCCGCCTGACGGAATACACGGCGGACGCCGGGACGGGCCGGATATGGGCGGCATGGATGCACCGCAAGGGGGGCGTGCATGATATGGCTTTGACCAACGGCACGGGGCCGCGGTTGCACCATACGGCGTTCTGGGTGGCAACGCCGCTGAACATCATTGATCTTCTGGATCTGATGGCCACCTCGGGGTATCTTGCGAATATCGAACGTGGGCCGGGGCGACATGGCATTTCCAACGCGTTTTTCCTGTACATTTGCGATCAGGATGGGCACCGGACCGAAATTTACTGTTCGGATTAGCAGACGGTGGACCCAGACCTTGAACCGATCAAATGGGATCTGAAAGACCCGCAAAGACAAACCATGTGGGGGGCAGCGGCACCGCAGAGCTGGTTTGAGGCGGGGTCGGTGTTTGACGGGGCCACGCTTGCAGACAGCGATCTGAATGCAACGCCGATCGTCGCACCCTGAGGACGGGCCGGGGGTTTCACACCCCCGGACCCCCGTGGGATATTTGGGGACAGATGAATGGCATTTTTAGCGTAGTTTCCGGGGCTTTGAAAGCGATGTTCAGGCGTTGGTAAGTTGGGCGAGCTGCGTGACCTTGGCCTTGGCGGCACCGCTGTCAATGCTGATCGCGGCCATGCGCGTGCCGTCGGGCAGGGTAGTGACCTTGCCAGCGATCAGCAGGGCGGCGGCGGCGTTCAGCAGCACGGCATTGCGGTAGGCACCGGGGGCCCCGTCCAGCAGCGCGCGCAGGGCGGAGGCGTTTTGCGCAGGGGTGCCGCCGAGAATGGCCTCAAACGGGTGGACGGGCAGGGCGGCGTCTTCGGGGTGAATGTCGAATTCGGTGATTTGGCCGTTTTCAATGGCGGCGACCTTGCTGGCGGCGCTAATGGCCAGTTCGTCTGAGCCATCGCCGCCATGCACGAGCCATGCATGGGTGGTGCCTAGCATCAGCAGGGTTTCGGCCATAGGGCGGATGAGTTTGGGCGAAAAGGCCCCGGTCAGCTGGCGTTTGACGCCTGCGGGGTTGGTCAGCGGGCCAAGGATATTGAATATGGTGCGGGTGCCGAGTTCGGCGCGGGCGGGCATGACGTGGCGAATAGCCGGGTGGTGCATCGGGGCCATCATGAAGCCGATACCGGCCTCGGTCAGGCAACGCTCCACAACATCAGCGCCGACCATGACATTCAGGCCAAGTTCGGTCAGCGCATCGGCGGCACCGGATTTGGACGACAGGTTGCGGTTGCCGTGTTTGGCCACAACAACGCCCGCGCCAGCCACGACAAAGGCGGTGGCGGTGGAAATGTTCAGCGTGCCTTTGCCATCACCCCCGGTGCCGACAATATCCATGGCCCCTTCGGGCGCGCGCACGGGGTTACAGCGGGCGCGCATGACGGATGCGGCGGCGGCGTATTCATCAACGGTTTCGCCGCGCGTGCGCAGGGCCATGAGGAACCCGCCCATTTGCGCGGGCGTGGCGGTGCCTTCGAAAAAGGCAGCAAAGGCCACCTCAGCCTCGGCCCGCGTCAGGGCGCGGTCGGCGGCGATGCCGATCAGGGGGCGCAAAGCATCGCTCATGCAGGAACAGCCGCCATATCAAGGAAGTTGCGCAGCAGGTGGTGGCCGTGTTCAGAGGCGATGCTTTCAGGGTGGAATTGCACGCCCTCAATCGGCAGGGTTTTATGGCGCAGGCCCATGATGGTGCCGTCTTCCAGCCATGCGGTGGGTTCAAGGCAGGTGGGCAGGGTGGCGCGGTCAACGATCAGCGAATGATAGCGGGTGGCGGCAAAGGGTGAGGGCAGGCCTGCAAACACGCCTGCGCCTGCGTGGTGCATGGTGCCCATCTTGCCATGCACAATTTCATGGCAGCGCACGACGTTGCCGCCAAAGGCCTGGCCAATGGTCTGATGGCCAAGGCAGACGCCCAAAAGGGGGATGCGCGCATCGGCTGCGGCAAGGGTCAGGGGCAGGCAGATGCCAGCGGATGACGGATCGCAGGGGCCGGGGGACAGCACGATTGCGGTGGGGCGCAGGGCCATGGCAGCCTGCACATCCATGGCATCATTGCGCACCACGCGGATATCCGCGCCCAACTCGCCCAGATAATGCACGAGATTGTAGGTAAAGCTGTCGTAATTGTCGATCAGAAGCAACATCTGGGGCCGGGCCTGACGGTTTGGGGGTGAATGCGGGCAAAGGTCGCGCTATACATGGGCTGACCCGGAGGGGAGCGTCAAGTCAAACCGACGCCAGACCGGGCTTGAGGTAGCGTGACCGCGGGTCGTCATGGGGCAAAGAAAATGGCAAGCATACGCAAGTTTCTGGGCGGAGTGGTTTCGGGCGGTGTTGTTGCAGGCCTGACGCTGGTGGTGGCATCGCAAGTGTCGACGCCGCGCAACGGTGTAGTGCCAGAGGCGGCGGTCAGCCCGCCGGTCGTGGAAACGGTAAGCGGTGGTGTGACAAACGCGCAGCCTGCCGGGCCGGACGCGGGGCAATTGAACTCAGGCGCAGACAGCGCGCCGCCCGATGCAGATGCGCCCGCTGCAGACGTAGTCGTTGACGGGGTAGTGGCACCGTCAGGGGTGGCGGTTGCGACGGTAACTGATGCGCCCGAGGTTGATGCGCCAGTCGTGGCGGAGATCGCACCAGTGGCAGGGGCCGAGGCATCGGCAGAAGCAGGGGCCGCAAACGCGCCTGCGCCTGCCAGTGCAGAATTAGCCGGTGCAGAACCGGCCAGTGCAGAACCGGCTGCGGCTGCGGATCCCATCATTGCAGACTTGCCTGCCGTTCCGCCCGCCGTACCTGTCACCGCTGCACCGGCGCAGTCGGCCCCTGCCGCCAGCGATCGGCCGCCCGTGGCGACGCCCGTTGTGATAGCCGAGGCAGCAGGCTCGTTGACCGCATCACCGGCAGTGCCGCCAGCACAGCCGGTGGCAGATGGTGCGCCGACGGGGGCAGAGTTGCCGCCGCCACCACCCCTGACACCAGAGGAAGCGGCAGCGATTGCTGATCCGGCGCGGATCATCCTGCCACCCGATACCGAAGTCGTGCTGGTGCCAGAGCCAGCGCCAGAGCCAGAGCCAGAGCCAGAGCCCGTATTGCCCCGAACCGGCGCGGCAGAGGCACCCAGTGTTGCAAACGCTGCCGAACCGGAAACGGCAGATGTACCGGTGGTTAGCGCGGAGGCCGACCTGCCGCTTTCGCCGGTCATAGATGCACCGGACCCGGCCCCTGTGGTTGTGGCCGACGCGCCGCCTGCACAAGTGTCGGATGCCCCAGTACAGGATGCCCCAGTGATCTTTGCCGCCGAGGCAGAGCCGGAAACGTTGTCACCCGACGTGGGTCTGGTGGGGAACGGCCCCAAAACCCTGCCCGCCACGCCACGCCTGATCACTGCGGGCGAAGGCGCGCTGACGGATCGTGATACGCCACCCGTTATTGCGGCAGAGGTGCCGCCTGCAGATGATGCGGCGGCCTTGCCCGAGGTGGCGCTGGACGCAGGCCCGGCGATTGAGCGGTTTGCTGCACCCTTTGCCAACCCGGATGGCAAGCCCTTGTTCGGCATCCTGCTGGTGGATACGGGCGATGCGGCATTGGACAGGCAGGCGGTTGCAGCCCTGCCTTTCGCGGTCAGCATTGTGATTGATCCGTTGTCACCCGATGCAGCCACCCATGCCGCCCTGTACCGCGCGGGTGGCAAAGAGGTGGTGATGCTGGCCACGGGCATTCCGCCGGGGGCAACGCCCGCCGATCTGGAGCAAACCTTTCAGGCGCATGCCGCTGCCTTGCCTCAGGCGGTGGCGGTGATCGACGCCTCTGACAGCGCGTTTCAGAATGACCGGCCGCTGTCATCACAGATCGTGCCGATTTTGGCGGCACAGGGGCGTGGATTGCTGACCTGGGACCGGGGGCTGAATGCGGCCGATCAGGTGGCGCGGCGCGAGGGCCTGCCGACGGCGATGGTGTTTCGCCAGATTGATGCCGAAGGCGAGGGCGTGCCGGTGATGCGCCGCTATCTGGACCGGGCCGCGTTCAAGGCGGCACAGGAAGGACAGGCCATCGTGATCGGTACGCTGCGGGCGGAAACCATTGCAGCGCTTCTGGAATGGTCGATCGAAGGCCGGGCATCGACGGTGGCCGTGGCCCCGGCATCGGCGCTGCTGCAGGCAGACTAGCGCAAGCCCGAACGGTCAGACGGGTTCATCCCCGCGCAAAACGGTCAGGGCGGTGTGATAGGCGGTTGCCTTGGCGGGCAGATCAAGCTCCGGCAGGTTTGGCAGCGGGTCGGCAAAGCGCATTGCGGGAAACGGCTGCGGCGCGCCGGTTTCAGGTGCTTCGCCTTGGTCCTCTGATTGGCGGTCTATTGATTGGCGCGCAACAGACTGGTGAAAGGTAAAGGTATCGCGTGACCGGTCCCGGTGTGACGGGTGATCGGCCAGCAGGCTTTGCGCCGCGCGGTCAGGCAGTGCAGGCACGGTTGCGACAGGGGCCAAAGCGTTGGTCGAAGGCGTGGGCTTTTCAAGGCGTGCCGTCGGATTTGGCCATGGTGTTTGCATCGCGATGATTGTCATCGCAGTCATCCTTGATCCAGAAACCCCCGGTGAAAAACTACCATTTTCGCAGGCCAAGCGCGACTGTTCGATGCGCTGCATTGCAGGCTGATGCCTTGGCTTTGGGCAATTGCAGCCCTTATTTGGCCATCATCCCACGGGGCAGTCCCACGGGGCAGTCCCACGGGGTGCGGCGATTGCAGCACGTTGGTTGTGCGGGGTTGAAGCGGCCCGCGCCGAGGCCTACCCTAGCCCTTGCAGAACATCCGAGCAGGCACATGGCAGGCAAACGCAGTATTTTCGAAGAGGTTGGTCAGGCGGCGGCACCCGTCGCCCCACAAGGCGGCATGATTGCGGCGCGCCATATGGGCGCGCGGCGGGGCATCCGGTGGTGGCTGATGGGGCTGTTTGTGCTGGTGGTCACGATGATTGCGGTAGGCGGGCTGACGCGGCTGACCGACAGTGGCCTGTCGATTACGGAATGGCGGCCGGTCACGGGGGCCTTGCCACCGATGGATGAGGCCACTTGGGCAGCAGAATTCGCAAAATATCAGGCGATCCCGGAATATCAATTGCAGAACAAGGGCATGACGCTGGAGGCGTTCAAGACCATCTACTGGTGGGAATGGGGCCACCGGCAGTTGGGGCGGGTGATCGGGCTGGTCTGGGGCCTGGGTTTCATTGGCTTTCTGGCGGCGGAAAACATCCCGGCTGGCTGGACGAAGCGTTTGCTGCTGCTGGGCGCGTTGGGTGGGCTGCAAGGGGCCATCGGCTGGTGGATGGTATCGTCTGGCCTGTCGGGCACGCAGCTGGATGTGAAATCCTACCGGCTAGCCACGCATCTGGGGCTGGCCTTCGTGATCCTTGGGCTGATTGCATGGTTTGTGTTCCTGCTGGGGCGCAGTGAGGCTGACCTGATGCAGGCCCGGCGCGCGCAGGAACGTAAACTTTATGGCATGTCCACCGGGCTGATGCATTTTGCCTTTCTGCAAATCCTGCTGGGGGCATTGGTCGCAGGGATTGATGCCGGGCGGTATTTTCCGACATGGCCGCTGATGAACGGCAGCTTTTTCCCGGCCGAGGCGTTTTATGTGCCGGACGGGGCGGGCGGCGTGAAGGCCATCTGGCATGCGTTCTTTGAAAATGCGGGGCTGGTGCAGTTCATTCACCGCATGTCGGGCTATGTGCTGTTTGTATTTGGTGTGGTGGTCTGGTTGCGCGGGCGGCGTTCGGTGCATGCGGCCACGCGCGCGGCGTTTCACGGCGCGATGGCAATGCTGGTGGTGCAGATGGCCATCGGGATTGCCACGGTGATGACGGTGGCGCAGGCGCATGTGGCGATCACGCATCAGTTCGGCGCGGTGGTGCTGTGGGTGCTGATCATCCGGGCGCGGCATCTGGCGCTGTACCCGGTGGCAGGTTCGATCCAACGGGGAACGGCATGACCAACAACACCGCTTACGCAGACCTGATGACCTATCAGCGCGAAACCGAGGCGTTGGGCCAGATCGCAGGCCGCCTTGGCTGGGATCAGGAAACCATGATGCCGCGCGGGGCAGCGGGGCAGCGGTCCGAGGAGATGGCAGCGATTGAGGGCGTGCTGCACGCGCGGCGCACGGACGCGCGCGTGGGCGATCGGCTGGCGGCAGCGCAGGCGGACACACCGGTGGCGGCGGCGCAATTGCGGCTGATCCAGCGCAGCTTTGACCGGGCAACCAAGGTGCCAGCGGCCTTGGCGCAGGAGCTGGCACGCGTCACCAGCATGGCGCAGGGCATTTGGGCCGAGGCGCGGGCGGCAGATGATGTGGCGGCGTTCCTGCCAACGCTGGATCATGTCGTGCGACTGCGGCGCGACGAGGCGGCCTGTCTGGCGCAGGGCGGCGATCTGTATGATGCGCTGATTGATGATTATGAACCCGGCGAATCCGGAGCCAGCCTTGCCGCGATGTTTGACCGTATGCGCCCGCGTCTGGTGGCCTTGCGCGGGGCGGTGCTGGGGGCCAGTTACCATCCGCCCGCGCTGCAGGGGCGCTTTGCGGCGGATGGGCAGTTGGCGGTGGCGCGCGATCTGGCAAGCGCATTTGGGTATGACTGGACGCGCGGGCGGCTGGACCTTGCCGTGCATCCGTTCAGTTCGGGGTCTGGCGCCGATGTGCGCATCACATCCCGCGTCAGCGAAACCGATCCGTTCAACTGCTTTTATTCCACAATCCATGAGGTGGGCCATGCCTGCTATGAACAGGGCATTGATCCGGCTTATCTGCTGACGCCGCTGGGGCAGGGCGTTTCCATGGGCGTGCATGAAAGCCAAAGCCGGATTTATGAAAACCAGCTGGGGCGCAGTGCGGCCTTTACGGGCTGGCTGCATGGGCAGATGGTGGCGGCGTTTGGCGATTTCGGCATCGGGCAGGACGCGTTTCATGGCACAGTAAACCGCGTGCAATCAGGCTATATTCGGACCGAATCCGATGAGGTGCATTACAACCTGCATGTGATGCTGCGCTTTGATCTGGAACGCGCGCTGATTCGGGGTGATCTGGCGGTGGCTGATCTGGAGTCGGCGTGGAACGACCGGTTCCATGCCGACTTTGGCCTTGCCGTGGATAAACCATCCAACGGCATGTTGCAGGATGTGCACTGGTCGGTGGGGCTGTTTGGCTATTTCCCGACATACAGCCTTGGGAATGTTTATGCGGGCTGCCTGCATCAGGCCCTGCGCGCGGCGGTGCCTGATCTGGACGTACAGCTGGCCATCGGTGATACAACGGCCGCCACGGGCTGGCTGCGGGCCAATCTGCAAACCCATGGCGGGCTTTATGCGCCGCGCGATGTGGTCACACGCGCCTGCGGTTTTGCGCCACACGAAGCGCCGCTGCTGGATTATCTGGAGACAAAGTTCCGCGGGATTTACCGGCTGTAAGGCAGCTCACGCCTGCCAATCGGGCCTGCGCTTTTCGATGAACGCTGCGATTCCCTCGGCGGTGTCGGTCAGCGCAAGGTTTTCCACCATGACCGCCCCGGTCAGAGCATAGGCCTGTGCCAGCGACATGTCGGCCTGTGCATGAAACGCGGCCTTGCCCATGCGCACAACGGCCGTGCGTTTGGTGGCAACAGTCTGGGCAAGGGCCATGGTGGCCGCGGCCAGATCACCCTGTGCAATGCGGTTGATCAGCCCCAGTTCGGCCGCACGGGGCGCGTCGATGAATGCGCCCGTGGTCAGCATCTCGAACGCGGCCTTGCGCCCGATATTGCGGGTCAGCGCGACCATGGGGGTGGAACAAAACAGGCCGATGTTCACTCCGTTCACGCCAAAGCGTGTGTCCGGCGCTGCCACGGCCATATCGCAGGTGGCCACCAACTGGCACCCCGCCGCCGCCGCCACGCCGTGCACCTGCGCGATCACGGGTTGGGGCAGGGCGGTGATGGCCAGCATCAGCTGCGTGCAGCGATCAAACAGATCGGCGAATGCGGCAGCACCCTGATCCGGGGCGTCACGGGCGGCCTGTATCTCGCGCAGATCATGGCCCGCACAAAAGGCCTTGCCGGACCCTGACAGGATCACCACGCGCACCTTGGGATCGACGGCAATGCTGGCAAATTCAGCAAGCAACCGGTCAAGCATGGCCAATGACAACGCGTTCAGTTTGCCGGGATCATTCAGCGTGATATGGGCCACATGCCCGGTATCCTGACGCAGGATCAGATTGGCTGGTGCTGGTTGCATCTTGTCATTCCCCGTTTGCCGCGAAACCTTAGGGCGTGCAGCGCCACAGGGGAAGCGTCATGCTGAAAATGGATCAGACGGCATTGAATGCGTTTCTGCGCCGGGATTTTCGCGAAGTGTCGGATGAACTGATCGTGGACCGGGCGGATGCAGCAGGCGTGGCCTTGCGGCTGATCGTGGGCGCGCGGCATTTGCGCCCCGGTGGTACTGTGTCGGGGCCAACGCTGTTCATGCTGGCGGATGTGGCGGTGTATCTGGCGATCCTGTCGCAGATCGGGCCTGCGGCACTGACGGTGACCACCGGTGGCAGCATTGATTTCATGCGCAAACCTGCGGCAGGCACGGATCTGGTGGCCGAGGCGCGCATATTGAAGTTGGGCCGCGCACTGGCGGTGGGCGATGTGCTGATCGCACCCGCAACAGGCGGCGCACCCGTCGCGCGCGCCAGTTTGACCTACGCAATTCCGCCCGACCATCAGGGATAGGGGGCCACGAATTTTCGGCGAAAATTCAGGGTGCCGAAAATCCAGGTTGCCCGAAATTCAAAGGCTTGGCGGCCAGATCAGGCTTTTTTCAAGGTAAAGCGGCCTTCGATCGTGGCACCACTTTCAATGATGATCGACGCATAGGTCACATCCGCTGCCACAGCAGCGGTGGAGCGCAACGAAAACGTCTTGCTGGTAACCTTGCCGTCAAGGCGGCCCTTCACCTCAACGGTTTCGGCGGTGACAATGCCTGTCACCTTGCCTTCGACGCCCACAAGCAGACCGTGCGCGGTGATCGTGCCATCCACATCACCCAGCACCTCGATATTGCCGGCGGATGTGATTTCGCCGGTGATCTTGAGGTCAGCCCCCAGCACCGAGGCCTTGCCACTGGGCGTAGCCCGATCAGTCCGCACAGGGGCGGGGGCGGGGGCAGCAGGGGCGGTGGTGGCATCAGTCTTGTTGAACATCGGGCTCTCCATGGTGATGCCGCATGGGGCATCGCCGTTCTTAGACGTGAAAGGCAGGGCCGGGGTCAAGGGCCGCGTGCGCCGATTGGCGGATTTCCCGCAGATTGCGCGGGTTTTCGCAGGCTTGCACAGCGCTGTATTGCGGCAGGTAATGTCGGGAAAGGGCGCGCGGGGCAGGGGCATATCGCGCAAGGTTGGGTCAGTATGGGGAATTGCACGATGACAAACAGCCATTTTCAGCCGGTATCCGGCCTTGATCTGCCACGGTTTGCGGGCATTCCCACATTCATGCGCCTGCCGCATGTGGGGTTGGATGATCCGCGCCTGTCACAGGTGCAGATCGGCCTGATCGGTGCGCCCTGGGACGGCGGCACAACAAACCGGGCGGGGGCGCGGCACGGCCCGCGTGGCCTGCGCGACGCATCCACAATGATCCGGGCGGAAAACGGCGTCAGCCGCGTGCGCCCGTTTGAGGCGGCGCGCTGCGCCGATCTGGGTGATGTGCCGCCCAATCCGGGTGATCTGATGGATACGATGGCGCGGATGGAGGCGTTTTATACAGCCGTGCATGCCGCAGGCATCCGGCCGCTGACGGGTGGGGGCGATCATCTGTGCACGCTGCCCATTCTGCGGGCGCTGGCCAAGGGCGGGCCGTTGGGGATGATCCAGTTCGACAGCCATACCGATCTGTTTGACAGCTATTTCGGCGGGACGAAGTTCACGCATGGCACGCCATTCCGCCGCGCGGTGGAAGAGGGGCTGATTGACCCGGCGCGCGTGACGCAAGTGGGTATCCGGGGCACGGCCTATGATCGTGAGGATTGGGATTTCGCGGCATCGGTGGGCCTGCGGATCATCAGCATGGCCGAGGTCTGGCAGCGCGGTTTTGCCGACGTGATGGCCGAGGCGCGGGCGCGGGCGGGCACGGGGGACACTTATGTGACCTATGACATCGACTTTATCGACCCGGCCTTTGCGCCGGGCACGGGCACGCCGGAATGGGGCGGGCCGAATAGCTGGCAGGCGTTGGAGGTGGTGCGGATGCTGGAGGGCGTGCGGATCGTGGGGGCGGATGTGGTGGAGGTATCACCGCCGTTTGATGCGACGGGCAATACGGCGTTTCTGGGGGCCTCGGTGATGTTTGAACTGCTGTGCATGATGGTGCAGCATTGAACCGCGCGCGCCACAAATTTCTTTTGAAGAAATTTGACAAAAGTTTTCTGAAAACTTTTGGGGCATAGCATGAACGGGTAGGCTGCGGCATAAAGGGTGAAGCAGCCTCGAATGAAGAAATGATCAAGAATGGATACCTTTGCATGACGCCTGATCTGATCGTCACCAATGCTCGCGTCATCACGATGAACCCGGCCCAGCCAAGGGCCGATGCCGTTGCCATTGCCAACGGGCGGATTGTGGCGGTGGGCGCGCGGGCCGGGGTCGAGGCGCTGGCGGGGCAGGGCACCCGCATGGTTGATGCGCGGGGACGGTCGGTTTTGCCGGGGTTCGTGGAAAGCCATCTGCATCTGGTCTTGGGCGGGGCGGAACTGGCGCATCTGCAACTGGGCGCGGTGCATGGGGCAGCGGCGTTGCAGGCGGCAGTGGCGGGTTATTCAGCGCGGCACCCGGCGGCAGCGCTGCTGGTGGCACAAGGCGCGTCCTATGATCTGCTGGGCCATGCGACCACGCGGGCGGATCTTGATGTCGTCTGCCCGGACCGCGCGCTTGCACTGATGGCGCCGGATCATCATACGGTCTGGGCCAATACGCAGGCCTTGCGGGCGGCGGGCATTCTGCACGGGGCAGTGATGCCGCGCGGGCATGAGGTGGTGATGGGGCCGGACGGCATGGCCACGGGTGAGCTGCGCGAGTTTGAGGCGTTCGCGCCAGTGATTGCCCTGGGCGGTGAGGCGCGGCTGAACCTGGGAATCGCGACGGGGGGTGAGCCGTCGCCTTGGCCTTCGGACGCGGAACTGGCGATTGACCGGGCCAAGGTGCGGGCGGGCCTGCAGCATTGCGCGGCGCATGGCATCACGTCGATGGTGAATATGGATGGCAACCGCTTCACGCTGGAGTTGTTGCGCGGCGTTCAGGCCGAAGGCGCGCTGCTTGCGCGGGTCAAGGTGCCGTTCCATTTCAAGCCGCATATGGAGTTGTCGGAATTGGACCGCGCGCAGGCGATGACGCGCGATTATGATGATGACTGGCTGACCTGCGGTTTTGTGAAGATGTTCATGGATGGCGTGGTGGACAGCCGCACGGCCTATCAACTGGAGGATTACCATGATCAGCCGGGGCACCGGTCTGAACCCCTGTTCCCGGCCGCGCGGTTCAACCAGATTGCCACCACGATTGACCGTATGGGCCTGCAAATGGCAGTGCACTGCATCGGCGATGGCGCGGTGCGCACGGTGATTGATGGTTATGCCGCAGCCCAAGGTGCCAATGGTGTGCGCGACAGCCGCCACCGCATTGAACATATCGAACTGATCGCGCGCAGTGATATTCCCCGCCTTGCTGCGCATGGCATTGTGGCCAGCCTGCAACCGCCACATCCGCCGGGCGTGATGGATTTTCCGCTGATGCCAAGCATGGCGATTTATGCGCGGGATCGTTGGCGCGATGCCTATCTGTGGCGCACCTTGCGTGATGCTGGCGCGCGCGTGGCCTATGCCAGCGATTGGCCGGTGACCGATGTGTCAGTGATGCGCGGCCTGCAGGCGGCGGTCACGCGCAACCCCTTTGCCGAGGATTGCGCCGATGAACGGCTGTCATTGATTGACAGTCTGGAGGCCTACACGTCCGGCGGTGCCTGGGCTGCGCACCGCGACCATGTCACCGGGCGGCTGATGCCGGGGCTGGCGGGGGATATGGTGATGATAGATGGCGATGTCGAAGGGGTGCCAAGTGACATGTTGGGCCAGACGGGAATCGCACTGACAGTCTGC
This sequence comes from Rhodobacterales bacterium, assembly GCA_043751715.1. Lineage (GTDB taxonomy): Bacteria > Pseudomonadota > Alphaproteobacteria > Rhodobacterales > Rhodobacteraceae > JAAFHS01. The sequence goes on from JAYUZO010000020.1 coordinate 17,746, forward strand.
GGTGGGCGGATCACGCATGACATGGCGGCCTGAGGGGCAGGTGCCCTCGGGTCATTTTGGGTGATGGTCATGGCAAAACCCCAATGTTCATTGGGTTTTCCATAAGCGCCGCGCAGCTATCCGCAGATTTTCACAAACCGCTGCATTTTTCCTCTTGCGGCCCGCAGGACCCGGACGTAAACACCGCCTCACCGAAGCGACGGTGAAGCGGGAACGCGGAACGGTTGGATCGGAAAGCGGTGGCGCAGACCACGGCAAGAATTCAAGAGGTAAGGCAGCAGACGCGCCGAAAGTTTCGGCGGGTTGGTTGTTTTGTGTCTTTGCTCTTTGAAGTTGTAAACGAATGAAGGGATATGTGGGCGGTTTGGGCGCATCGGCGTTTGACTGTTTGCATATCGGCCAGGTAGGGATTTTGCCGTGAGGTGATGTTCCGATGA
>JAYUZO010000021.1:0-2603 GCA_043751715.1 Rhodobacterales bacterium
GTGGGGGGGCCACCCCCCCCCCCCCGCAACGCCAGCCCAAAGTGCCGGCCTTTCCATGCCGTGCCCAAATTCCTTCGAAGGAATTTGTCCGTTTTCTGCAAAGAAAACGCCTCCACGCTACGCCGCATGTGCGCCCCCCATCATCAGCCCGATCTCATCCACCGTCAGCCCCTCAACCGGTCGTGGTGCCGTCAACCGCCCGCCGTTCAGCGCCGCGAAACTCCCCGCCACCTCCAGCAATTCATCCAGATCCTGCGAAATCACCACCACCGCCGCCCCTGCCGCCGCCCGGTCAAGTATCGCCTGCCGGATCGCCGCCGCCGCCGCCGCATCAACCCCCCAGGTTGGCTGGTTGATCACGATCACCGCTGGCTCTTGCAGCAATTCCCGCCCGATCACGAACTTCTGCAAGTTCCCCCCCGACAGCGCCCGCGCTGCCACATGCGTGCCCGGCGTGCGCACATCGAACCCCTCCACGATCCGCGCCGCAAAACCCTGCACCGCCGCCCAGTCAATGAACCCGTGCTTTGACAACCCCTGCCGCACGTCCCCCGACAGCAGCGCGTTTTCCACTAAACTCATATCAGGTGCCGCCGCATGCCCCAGCCGTTCTTCCGGTGCCGCCACCAGCCCCGCCTTGCGCCGCGCATTCGGCCCCAGATGCCCCGCATCCTGCCCCAATATCCGCACCGCCCCCGCAGCACTGCGTAACTCCCCCGACAGCGCCAGCAGCAATTCGTCCTGCCCGTTGCCCGCCACCCCGGCAATTCCCAGCACCTCACCCTTGCGCACCTGCAACGACACATCCTTCAGCGCCATCCCGAACGGGATCGGTGACGCCAGCGACAGCCCCGCCACCTCCAGCGCCACCTCGCCCAGCGCATGGTCCCGCCGCGCCGGTGTACCCAGCACTGTGCCCACCATCATCTCTGCCATATCCCGCGCCGACACCTCGCGCGGCACACAGGTCGCCACGACGCGGCCCCTGCGCAGAATCGTCGCCGCGTCACACAAGGACCGGATTTCCTCCAGTTTGTGCGAAATATACAGGATCGCCGTGCCTTCACTGGCCAGCTTGCGCAGCGTGCGGAACAAAACCTCCACCTCACCCGGCGTGAGCACCGATGTCGGTTCATCCATGATCAGCAGCTTCGGGTCCTGCAGCAGACAACGAATGATCTCCACCCGCTGCCGCTCGCCCGCCGACAGATCGCCCACCCGGCGTGCAGGGTCCAACGGCAGGCCATAGGCCCGGCTCACCTCGGTGATCCGCGCCGCAAGGTCCCGCATCGCAGGCGGGTTTTCCATGCCAAGCGCCACGTTTTCCGCCACATTCAGCGCCTCGAACAGGCTGAAATGCTGAAACACCATCGCCACGCCTGCATTCCGCGCCGCACTTGGCCGCCCCGGCGCATAATCCGCCCCCCGCAGGCGCATGTGCCCTGCATCCGGGCGCACAAGGCCATAGATCATCTTGACCAGCGTGGATTTGCCCGCGCCGTTTTCACCCAGCAGCGCATGAATTTCGCCCGGCCCCACGGCAAAGCTGACATCGCTGTTGGCCACAACGCCCGGATAGGCCTTGGTCACGCCCTCCACGCTCAGCAAGACCTCAGCCATGTGCCCGCGCTCCCGTTGCCACCGCCTGCAACAGAAACGCCGCCGCCACCCCAATGGCAATGGCCTGCGGATGCTTGCCCATTGACGGATCACCAATCGGGCAATCAATGCGCGCAATTGCACCCGGCGCATGGCCCAAAGCTCCCAGCCGTGACCGGAACCGCGCCCATTTCGTGGCCGACCCGATCAGCCCAAGTCGCGCAAAACCATGGCCCAGCAGCCGGTGGCACAGATCAAGGTCCAATGCATGCGAATAGGTCATCACCAGATGCTCCGCCGTTTCAGGCGCGGCGCGCACGACCTCTGCAACATCCCCTTGCGCAATCACCTGCACCCCAGCGGGCACGGTGTCGGGAAACCGGTTACCGTCCATATCCAGCCATGTGATCGCCACCCCCGGCAAAGGCGCCAGCACCCCCACCACCGCGCGGCCCACATGCCCCGCACCCCAGACCCAGATATGGCGCTGCGGCTGCGCCACCGGTTCCACAAACCACCCCTGCACCAGCACGGGTACCGGCATCACGCCCTCACCCCGCGCCCGCGCCAGCAGGCGCGTCACCGCCAGCGGCATCGCCCGCCCATCCACGCTACGGGCCACAACCGGGCCTTCGGGCACCGCCGTGTAAACCTCGGTCAACAGGGTCACCGCCCCGCCACAGCACTGGCCCAGATGTGGCCCCAATGCCTGCCGGTCCAGCCTTGCGCTTGCTGCACGGTTGCCCCCCACCCCCAGCCCCTCCCCACAGGCGGGAGGGGAGGCGCCCATCGCGGCCAGTGCGGCGCAAGCTGACAGGACGGATGGCTCCCCTCCCCCTCGTGGGGAGGGGATGGGGGTGGGGGGTGTGGGAAGGCTGGCGCGCACGACATCCGCCAACATCGCCCGCGCCCTTGCCAGCGCCTCCCACTCCAGCGCCCCGCCGCCAATCGTGCCTGCCTGCCCATTGGCCCACACCAGCATCGCCGCCCCCACCTCACGCGGG
>JAYUZO010000022.1:0-5703 GCA_043751715.1 Rhodobacterales bacterium
CGGCGTGTCAGCATGGCGGAACCCCTTCGCTCGTTTCACCGCAGACTATTGTCAAAAGACGCATGGCCAAACAGCGGACATGTCGCATGGGCATAAACCTGCCATCTTGGCAAAGCCACGCGTTTGCGCAAAAGGGGAATGCGCAAGGGGCATATGATGACAGCAAAGTTTGAATTTCAGGTAAATGCGACGGACGGTGCGGCGCGCACGGGGGTGATGTCGACGCCGCGCGGTGATGTGCGCACGCCAGCGTTCATGCCGGTGGGGACTGCGGCCACGGTCAAGGCGATGCTGCCGGGATCAGTGCGCGAAACCGGTGCCGATATCCTGCTGGGCAACACGTATCACCTGATGCTGCGGCCCACGGCGGAACGCATAGCGGCGCTTGGCGGGCTGCACCGTTTCATGAACTGGGATGGGCCTATTCTGACGGATTCAGGCGGGTTTCAGGTGATGAGCCTTTCCAGCTTGCGCAAGATGACCGAGGAAGGCGTGACCTTTGCCAGCCATATTGACGGCAGCAAACACATGCTGTCGCCCGAGCGCAGCATGGAGATTCAGCGCCTGTTGGGGTCTGACATCGTGATGTGCTTTGACGAATGCCCGGCTTTGCCTGCAACCGAGGCCGAGGTGCAACGGTCAATGGAGCTGTCAATGCGGTGGGCGCAGCGCAGCCGTGATGCGTTTGGTGACAGGCCGGGCCATGCGCTGTTTGGCATCATGCAGGGCGGGGTGACACCTGAACTTCGTGCCGCAAGTGCCAAAAAACTTGTGGAAATCGGGTTTGATGGCTATGCCGTGGGCGGCCTTGCGGTGGGCGAAGGGCAAGAGGCGATGCTGGGCGTGCTGGATTATGCGCCGGGCCTGCTGCCGCATGACAAGCCGCGCTATCTGATGGGCGTGGGCAAGCCGGATGACATTGTGGGTGCTGTGCAGCGCGGCATTGACATGATGGATTGCGTGCTGCCGTCGCGTTCGGGCCGCACGGGGCAGGCCTGGACAGCGCGGGGGCAGGTGAACCTGCGCAATGCGCGCCACCGCGATGACCCGCGCCCGCTGGAGGATGGCTGCACCTGCCCTGCCTGCCGGGGGTATTCACGCGCCTATCTGCACCATGTTGTGAAGGCGGATGAGATCATCGGGTCCATGCTGCTGACCTGGCACAACCTGCATTACTATCAGGTGCTGATGACTGGCCTGCGTGATGCGATTGCGGCGGGCGGGCTGAATGCCTTTGTGGCGGGGTTTCATGCGCTGCGCGCCGAAGGGGATGTGGAGGCGCTGTAGGTTCGGGGGCTAACCCATTGCGTGCGTTGTGTTAATTCGCCCGGTTAACCAAAGATGAAAGGTATGGCAATCAGCCATACCTGATACAGCAACCATCCCGACGCGCGGTGCCGTTTGACGGGGTTAACCATGTTTGGCGAATCGGGCAAACGACACTGCGGGAACCGTGCAAATTGTCGCTAATCCCGACTTGCGGCCCTGCGCGCACCGGCGCATGATGCGCGCCAGCCGGGGTGCACCCCAAGGGGTGGTTGACACCCCCGAACACGCGCCCCACATAACACCGTCTGGGAAGGGCCTTTCGTGCTGCCGACAATCGGGGCCGGACCCTTCGCCGCCAAGAAGGAAGCGCCATGAGCGAACAGCTTTCACAAAGCTACCCTGTCCTGCCGCTGCGCGACATCGTCGTGTTCCCGCATATGATTGTGCCCCTGTTCGTGGGACGCGAAAAATCAGTCCGCGCGTTGGAAGAGGTGATGGCTGACGACAAGCAGATTTTGCTTTCATCGCAGATCGACCCCACGGTTGATGACCCGGCGACGGACGGGATTTACCGCATTGGCGTGCTGGCCAATGTGCTGCAACTGCTGAAACTGCCCGATGGCACGGTCAAGGTGCTGGTTGAGGGCCGCGCACGGGTGAAAATCACCGAATTCGTGCCGAACCCGAATTTCTTTGAAGCCCATGCCGAAACGCTGAGCGAGAGCATGGGTGACCGGCCTTCGGTTGATGCCCTTGTGCGCGCGGTGGGCGAAGAATTCGAACGCTATGCCAAAATCAAGAAGAACATCCCCGAAGAGGCGCTTTCGGCGGTATCAGACACGCGCGAACCGGCACGGCTGGCTGACCTTGTGTCGGGCCATCTGGGCATTGAGGTGGCGCAAAAACAGGACCTGCTGGAAACGCTGGTGGTGGCTGATCGGCTGGAACGGGTTTATGGCCACATGCAGGGCGAAATGTCGGTGCTGCAGGTGGAGAAAAAGATCAAGACCCGCGTGAAGACGCAGATGGAAAAGACGCAGCGCGAATATTACCTGAATGAGCAGATGAAGGCCATTCAGAAGGAACTTGGCGACGGCGAAGAAGGCCAGAACGAAGTGGCCGAGTTGGAGGCGCGCATTGCCCGCACCAAGCTGAGCAAGGAGGCCAAGGACAAGGCCGAGGCCGAGGTCAAAAAGCTGAAAACCATGTCACCGATGAGTGCTGAGGCAACGGTGGTGCGCAACTACCTTGACTGGCTGTTGGGCGTGCCATGGGGCGTGAAATCCCGCATGAAAAAGGATCTGGGGGCGGCGCAAAAGGTGCTGGATGCCGATCATTACGGTCTGGAAAAGGTTAAGGAACGCATTGTTGAATATCTTGCCGTGCAGGCGCGCAGCGAAAAGCTGAAAGGCCCGATCCTGTGCCTGGTTGGCCCGCCCGGTGTGGGTAAAACCAGCCTTGGGCGCAGCGTTGCCAAGGCGACGGGGCGCGAATTCATCCGTATTTCGTTGGGCGGCGTGCGTGACGAATCCGAAATCCGGGGGCACCGGCGCACCTATATCGGGTCGATGCCCGGCAAGATCATTCAGGCGCTGAAAAAGGCAAAAACGATCAATCCGTTGATCCTGCTGGATGAAATTGACAAGATGGGGCAGGATTTCCGGGGTGATCCGGCATCAGCCATGCTGGAGGTTTTGGACCCTGAACAGAACAGCACCTTCATGGACCACTATCTTGAGGTGGAATATGATCTGTCCAACGTGATGTTCATCACCACGGCCAACAGCTATAACATGCCGTCGCCGCTGTTGGACCGGATGGAGATTATCCCGCTGTCAGGCTATACCGAAGACGAAAAGCGCGAGATTGCCAAGGGCCATCTGATCGCCAAGCAAACCACCAACCATGCGCTTAAAAAGGGCGAATTCAGCATCACCGACGCAGCACTGACCGAAATGATCCGCACCTATACGCGCGAAGCGGGCGTGCGGAATCTGGAACGTGAAATCGCAAAACTCGCGCGCAAGGCGGTGACTGAAATCGTCAAGGGCAAGGTCAAGGCGGTAGAGGTGACGCCCGAGAAGCTGGAAGGTTTCCTTGGTGTGAAGCGCCATCGCTATGGTCTGGCCGAGGCGACCGATCAGGTGGGCGTGGTCACCGGGCTGGCCTGGACATCGGTGGGCGGCGATCTGTTGCAGATCGAGGCTTTGCGCCTGCCGGGCAAGGGCCGGATGAAAACCACGGGCAAACTGGGCGATGTGATGAAGGAAAGCATCGAGGCGGCAGCGTCTTATGTGCGGTCCATCAGCCCGGAAATCGGGGTGAAGCCGCCCAAGTTTGAAACGATGGATATTCACGTCCACGTGCCTGATGGTGCGACGCCAAAAGACGGGCCATCGGCGGGGTTGGCGATGGTGACGGCAATTGTGTCCGTGCTGACGGGCATCCCGGTGCGCAAGGATATTGCCATGACGGGCGAGGTGACCTTGCGCGGCAATGCCAGTGCGATTGGCGGGCTGAAGGAAAAACTGCTGGCAGCGCTGCGTGGGGGGATCAAAACGGTGCTGATCCCGCAGGAAAATGAAAAGGATCTGTCCGAAATCCCGGATAACGTGAAGCAGGGCCTGCAGATCATTCCGGTTACCCATGCGCGTGAGGTGTTGAAGCTGGCATTGGTGCGCGCACCTGTACCGGTGGAATGGGATGAGGCGGCCGAAGAGGCAGCCGCCGCGGCGCGCAAGGCCGCAGCCGATGCCGCAGGGCATGGTCAAACCGCACATTGACCCAAGGGCAATCTGACAAAGGCGCGCTTTCGGGCGCGCCTTTTGCTTTTTGCGGCGCAATTGTTGCCAAAGCACTGCAAAATCTTGCATCGCATTGTGGTATTGTTTCCATTCTGTCGATACCGTCGGGCGAGATGTATAAGGGGCCTGCTCACATGACTGACACCAAAGCCGTGAAAAAACCCGCAGCACCCCGCAAGGCTGTTGCGCCGAAACCGGCCGTCGCCAAACCTGCGGTCAAGCTTGCCGTTGCCGCAACGCCGGTGGGTTCTGCGCCGCAGCCTGCCTTGACGGTGCCGGCGGTTGCCGACAAGGCAAAAGGCGCGACCCTGAAGATGAAAGACCTGATAGCACAAGTGACCGAGGCGGCGGGTGGCAAGAAAAAGGGCGTGAAGGAAATTGTCGAGGCCACGCTGGCGGCCCTTGCCGGTGCGTTGGCCAGGGGTGATGCCATCAACCTGCCGGGGTTCGGTCGTGCCAAGGTGGCCCATGCCGAAGACAAGGGCGCGGGTAAGCCCATGACAATCAAGCTGAAATCGCAATCGGCCACGCGGGCGAAAAATCCGGGCAAACAGGGTCTTGCAGACGCGGAAGACTGAATGTAAACCGCGCCCATTGGGTGATTAGCTCAGTGGTAGAGCGCATCGTTCACATCGATGATGTCAGGGGTTCAAATCCCTTATCACCCACCATTCTTTCGAAAACGCAGCCTTCGGGCTGCGTTTTTCATTTGCGCTTGGCCCGTGGGATGGGTATTGCCTGCGACACGGGTTGTTAGCTCAGTTGGTAGAGCGTCTCGTTTACACCGAGAATGTCGGCGGTTCGAGCCCGTCACGACCCACCATATTTCCGCACAGTTCCTGTCCCTTCCTGCGTCTTTGTGCATTGGCGCGCGCGCCCTATGTAGGACGGTGATACAGGAGGTCTGCGCATGAGTTGGAACCCGATTCTGGACCATTCCATCCCGATCGGGGATGCGGTGGATGCCATTGAAACCGTGATCGTGCCGCGTGCGCGTGATCTGGGCGGGTTTGAGGTGCGCCGTGCCCTGCCATCGGTGCAGCGGCAAATGGTGGGGCCCTTCATCTTTTTCGATCAGTTCGGCCCGGCGGAATTTCTGCGTGACAAAGGCATTGATGTGCGCCCGCACCCGCATATCGGGCTGGGGACAGTCACCTATCTGATGCAGGGGCGCATTCACCACCGCGACTCGCTGGGCACGGATGGCTGGATCGAACCGGGTGCCGTGAACTGGATGCTGGCGGGCAACGGCATTACCCATTCCGAACGGCAGGATGACCCGGCGCAGGTTGATGGCCACCGACTGTTCGGCCTGCAAACCTGGCTTGCGCTGCCCGAAAAGCACGAAGATGACCCGGCAGGTTTTGTGCAAGCCGGGGCCGAAAGTCTGCCCATGCTGCAGGGTGAGGGCAAGACCGTGCGCCTTGTGCTGGGGACGGCCTGGGGGGCCAAGGCCCCGATCGCGATGCCGTTTGAGGTGTTCTATGCCGATGCCACCCTGCAACCGGGGGCGGCGATTCCGCTGCCGGATGATCATGAAGACCGGGGGGTGTATGTGCTGCAGGGTGAGGTGACGCAGGGCGGGCAAACCTTTGCCGAAGGCCGCATGCTGGTGTTCCGCCCCGGCGAT
>JAYUZO010000023.1:0-13731 GCA_043751715.1 Rhodobacterales bacterium
TTGTTCAGCGCTGTGATGACCATCGGAATCGGGGTCGGCGGCTGTCTTACATATTTCTTTCTGTCGAACATGGTGCTTGACCGCATCTATCCGGCGAAAGGTGCAAACATCAGTTTCAACATCAACCGGGCCAATGCGATCAGGCCATGGCTGTTCATGCTGCCCGCGATCATTTTGCTGGCGATCTATCTGGTCTATCCGCTGTTCTGGTCGATCTATCTGTCGTTCATGGATGCAGGTGGTGAGAATTTTGTCGGCGTTTCGAACTATTCCTGGATGGTCGGCGACGAAAAGTTTCAGGAATCAATGCGCAACAACGTGTTATGGCTGATTGTGGTGCCGGCGTTTTCAACCATGTTTGGTCTGATTGCGGCGGCGGTGACGGACCGGATCAAATGGGGCAATCTGGCCAAGGCCATGATCTTTATGCCGATGGCGATTTCGTTCGTGGGCGCATCGGTGATCTGGAAGTTCGTCTATGATTTCCGGCCCGAGGGCACGGCGCAGATCGGGCTGCTGAACGCGATTTATGAACGGTTTGGCGGGGTGCCGCAAACCTGGCTGACATCGGAAATCGTGAATTCATTCCTGTTGATGATCGTGCTGATCTGGATTCAGACAGGCTTTGCGATGGTGATCCTGTCGGGAGCGCTGCGCGGGATTCCGGAAGAAACGGTTGAGGCGGCGATTTTGGATGGCGCGTCACCGTTGCAGATTTTCTTCAAGATCAAGGTGCCGCAAATCTGGGGCACGATCATTGTGGTGTGGACGACGATCACCATCACGGTGCTGAAGGTGTTTGACATCGTGCTGACCATGACGAACGGGCAGTGGGGCACGCAGGTCTTGGGCAATTACATGTTTGACTGGCTGGTGCGGGGGCAGGATTCGGGGCGCGCGTCGGCGATTGCCATTGTGATCATGCTGTTGGTGCTGCCGATCATGATCTGGAACATTCGTAACGCCCGCAAGGAGATGCGCTAGTATGGATAACATTGTTGGCGGCAAATCGAGCCTGACCTGGGCGGTCAATCTGGCAGCGGCGTTTCTGGTGCTGCTGTGGACGATACCCACGTTCGGGCTGCTGGTGTCATCGTTCCGGGAAAAGGATCAGATCATTTCCAGCGGTTGGTGGGAATCAATCTTTCCGCAGGAACAGGCGATACAGGTGCGTGGTGCTGCACCCGATACGGCGGTGCAGGAGGGTGGCAAATATGTGATCACCGGGCAGGCCTTTGCTGAGGGGCAGGCGGGGGCGGTGTCGGCGTTTGGCATCACATCACGCGAACCGGCGGCGACTGTGGCGGGGGAAACGGCGCAAACGCCGGAAGGGTACAGCATTACGGTGAATGCGGATGGCACCTACCGGCTGGAATCAGCGACGCCGTTTGAAGGCACGCGGGGTGAGCGGTTTTTTGTGACAACAACGCAGCCGCCAAGTTTTACGACACAGAACTACAGCAATGTGCTGTCGGGCGAAGGTCTGGCACGCGGGTTTTTCAACACGATGACGGTCAGCATTCCGGCAACGATCATCCCGATCCTGATTGCGGCGTTCGCGGCCTATGCTTTGGCGTGGATGGAATTTCCGGGGCGGGCGCTGCTGCTGGCCTGTGTGGTAGGCATGCTGGTGGTGCCGTTGCAACTGGCGCTGATCCCGCTTTTGAAGCTGCATCTGTGGGCGGGGATCGGCAAAAGCTATCTGGGCATCTGGCTGGCGCATTCGGCGTTCGGGCTGCCCTTGGCGATTTACCTGTTGCGCAACTATATGGCGGGGTTGCCGCGTGAAATCATTGAAAGCGCACGGGTGGACGGGGCAACGGATTTCCAGATTTTCCTGAAGATCATCCTGCCGCTGTCATTTCCTGCGCTGGCCAGTTTCGCGATCTTTCAGTTCCTGTGGACGTGGAATGACCTGCTGGTGGCGCTGGTGTTTCTGGGATCAACGGAAGAGCAGTTGGTGATGACGGGGCAGTTGAAGGAACTGATGGGGTCACGCGGGGGGGATTGGGAGCTGCTGGCGACATCGGCGTTCATTTCGATTGCGGTGCCGCTGGCGGTGTTCTTTGCGATGCAGAAATACCTTGTGCGGGGCTTGCTGTCAGGATCGGTGAAGTAAGTGACCGAGATGGGCGCAGTGAAGGGGCAAGTTCTGGCGGCTGATGCCAACTGGTGGCGGGGGGCGGTGATCTATCAGATCTACCCCCGCAGCTATCAGGACAGCAATGGCGACGGGATCGGTGATCTGGGGGGCATCGTGCAGCGGTTGCCGCATATTGCGGGCCTTGGCGCGGATGCGATCTGGATCAGCCCGTTCTTCACGTCGCCGATGAAGGACTTCGGCTATGACGTGAGCGATTATTGCGACGTTGACCCGATGTTCGGCACGCTGGCGGATTTTGATGCGGTGGTGGCCAAGGCGCATGGGTTGGGCCTGCGGGTGATGATTGATCTGGTGCTGTCACATACGGCGGATGTGCATCCGTGGTTTGTGCAAAGCCAGAAAAGCCGGACCAATGCACAGGCCGACTGGTATGTGTGGGCTGACCCCAAGGGTGATGGGACACCGCCAAACAACTGGCTTTCGATCTTTGGCGGCAGTGCGTGGCAGTGGCATGGCGGGCGCGGGCAGTACTACCTGCACAACTTTCTGGTCAGCCAGCCGGACCTGAATTTCCACTGCGACGCGGTACAGGAGGCGCTGCTGGATGTGGCGCGGTTCTGGCTGAAGCGGGGGGTTGACGGGTTCCGGCTGGACACGATCAACTTTTACTTCGCGGACAAGTATCTGCGGGATAATCCGCCGCTGCCACCTGCCTTGCGCAACAATTCCATCGCGCCAACGGTGAACCCGTACAATCACCAGCTGCATCTGTTTGACAAGAACCAGCCGGAAAACCTTGAATTCCTGCGCAAATTCCGGGCGGTGCTGAACCCCTACAACGCGGCGGCGGTGGGCGAGGTGGGGGATGCGCAACGCGGGCTGGAGATCATGGCCGAATATACCAGCGGCGGCGACAAGGTGCAGATGTGCTATCCGTTCGAAATGCTGCAACCCATGCGGCTGACGGCGGGGCTGTTGGCTGATACTTTCGCGCGGATGAACGCGGTGGCGCCGGATGCCTGGCCCTGCTGGGCGTATTCCAACCATGATGTGATCCGCCATACCACGCGGTGGGGGCTTTCTGACGCGGCGGCCAAGACCTACACGGTGCTGCTGATGTGCCTGCGCGGATCAGTGTGCCTGTATCAGGGTGAGGAATTGGGTCTGCCCGAGGCGGATATTGCTTACGCCGATCTGCAGGATCCCTACGGCATTCAGTTCTGGCCGGAATTCAAGGGCCGTGATGGCTGCCGCACGCCGATGCCCTGGGTGACGGACAACGCGCATGCGGGCTTTTCGGATGCCAAGCCATGGCTGCCGGTGGTCGCACCGCATGTGGCACGGTCGGTGGCGGCACAAAGTGCGGATGCGGATTCGATGCTGGCGCATTACCGGGCAGCACTGGCATTCCGGCGGGCACATCCGACGCTGGTGCAGGGCGACATGACCGTGCTTGCCACCGAAGGTGAGGTTGCGCGGTTCCTGCGGACCGGGGATGAGACAATTTTCTGCGCCTTCAACCTGTCAGATCAGCCTGCACCTTGCAGCCTGCCTGATGGCACATGGCGCGCAATCGGAACAACGCTGGGCACGACCATGCCGCAGGGAGGGAGCGTCACTTTGGCGCCCTGGGCCTTGTGTCTGGCAAAACACGGATAAGGGAGGGACGAGCATGGCTGATCTTTTGCTGAAGAACGTCGAGAAGGCCTATGGCGAGGTCAAAGTGTTGAAAAACATCAACCTTGATATCAAAAAGGGTGAGCTGATCGTTTTCGTCGGCCCGTCGGGCTGCGGAAAATCTACGCTGTTGCGGATGATCGCGGGGCTGGAGCGGATTACGGCGGGTGATTTCAGTATTGATGGCGTGCGGATGAACGATGTGCCACCGGCACAGCGTGGCATTGCGATGGTGTTTCAGTCTTATGCTTTGTACCCGCATATGACGGTGCGCGACAACATGAGCTTCGCGCTGAAAATCGCCAAGAAAACCCCGGCGGAAATTACGGCGGCGGTGGACAAGGCGGCGCGCATTCTGCAGCTGACGCCGTATCTGGACCGTCTGCCCAAGGCGCTGTCAGGCGGGCAGCGGCAGCGGGTGGCGATCGGGCGCAGCATTGTGCGTGACCCGAAGGTGTATCTGTTTGACGAACCGCTGTCGAACCTGGATGCGGCGCTGCGGGTGGCGACGCGGATTGAAATCGCGCAGCTGAAAGAGGCGATGCCGAATTCGACGATGATCTATGTCACACATGATCAGGTTGAGGCGATGACGCTGGCGACGCGGATTGTGGTGCTGACGGTGGGCAACGGAATCGGGCAGGTGGGCACGCCGCTTGATCTGTACGAACGGCCGGAAAATGAATTCGTGGCGCAGTTTATCGGATCACCGGCCATGAACCTGTTGCCGGGTGAGGTGGTCGATACCGGTGCGGTAACGACGATCAAGCTGGACGCGGGCGGGGTGGCACGGTCAAACGTGCCAACGCAGGCGTCGGACAAGGGGCTGAAGGTGAATGTGGGTGTGCGACCAGAGGATCTGGTGCCAACGGATGGTGATTACATCTTTAACGGCAAGGTTGAGATCACGGAAGCCTTGGGTGAGTTGACACAGCTGTACTTTGAACGCGCGGGGGCGGTGAACCCGGTGATCGCAAAGCTGCCGGGCATTCATTCGGGCCTGCGGCGGACAGAGGTCAAGCTGACGGCGGATGCCAAGAAAGTGCATGTGTTTGCCAATGGAAAATCGCTGCTGTACCGGTGAAATAGCCTATATAATATAGCCTTGCGCCCGCATCTTAATGTGGGCGTTTTGCATGTCAGGGCCAAAGTGCGAGGGCGACAAGAAAGAGCAGACTGATCAGGGTGGCGATCAGGCCGGGCACCCAAAGGGTGATGCGGGGGGCGGGGGCATGGGGTTTTGCAGCTTTGGCCATCGGGGATTCATGGCGCGTTAAGGTTTCTGGGATGTGAATGCGGGGATGATTGTCAGCCCTGCCACATGGAATGAAGACGCGGAGGCGACCTTTGCGCAAAGCACGCCTTATGCGGTGGCGGCGGCGGCAATGGGGGCGCAGGTGGGGCGCGGGGTGATGGACGGGGTTCAGGTGCAATGGCTGGACCGCGGGGGATTGCGGATGGTGGCACGGGCGGCGGTGCCACGCGGTGCGCTGCGGCATCTGGCGCGGCATTGGGGGGCGACGGTTGCAGTGCCAGAGGTGGCTGTGCGCGGGCCGGGCCTTGTGCCGCTGGTGACGCCGCAGCATGTGGCGCTGTGGGATCTGCGGGCGGAACCGGGGGTGTTGCTGGCGGGGATGGCGGGCAAGTGGCGCAACCGGCTGGTCACAGCGTTGGGGCAGGTGCGGGTGCGGATGGGCGGCGATGCGGGGCTGGGGGTGCTGATGGCACAGGAATCGGCACAGCGGCAGGTGCGGGGGTACCGGGCCCTGCCTGTGGGGTTTACGAAAGGATTGCCGCGATCTGCGTTGCGGGTGTGGCAATGGCGGCAGGGCGGGCAGGTGCAGGCGGTGATGTGTTTTGTGCGGCACGGGCGGGGGGCGACGTACCACATGGGCTGGGCATCCGATTTGGCGCGGCTGCGGGCGGTGCACGGGGTGATGCTGTGGCAGGCGGCGCTGGCGCTGCGGGCAGAGGGGGTTGAAACGGTTGATCTGGGGCTGGTGAACCATGTGGCGGCACCGGGGCTGGCGCGGTTCAAGCTGGGGACGGGGGCTGTGATGCAGGCACTTGGGGCGACGGTGCTTGTGCTGCCGGGTTGACGTGACGCGCGGATGGGCGCAGGTCTGGGGCATGGGTAAGCCGCGAAAGGAAAAGCGATGGCCAAGGGGCAGATGCGATCAAACAAGGAAGTGAAGAAACCAAAGAAGGACAAGGCCAAGCCGGGAACGGCGGCGGCGGCAAGTGCGGGCACGTCAATGTCGGCACGGTTTGCGGCAGCGGCGGACAAGGGCAAGGGCGAGAAGTAGCCTTGCAGATATCAGAGCGGCAGGTGGCGGATTATCAGCGCGACGGGGCGGTGCTGATCAGGGGCTTGTTTGCGGATTGGGTGGATGTGATCCGCGCGGGAATTGACCGCAACATGCGCGATCCGGGCCCCTATGCGGCCGAAAATAACCGGCCCGGTGATACGGGGCGGTTTTTTGATGATTACTGCAACTGGACGCGGATTGCGGAATTCGGGCGGGTGGTGCAGGAAAGTGCGGCAGCGGGGGTGGCGGCGGCGCTGATGCAGTCGGCGCGCGTGCAGGTGTTTCATGACCATGTGCTGGTCAAGGAACCGGGCACAAGCCGGGCAACGCCGTGGCATCAGGACGGGCCGTATTATTTTGTTGAAGGGCGGCAGGTGGTTAGCTTCTGGTCACCGATGGATGCGGTGCGCGAGGCAAGTTTGCGCTGTGTGGCGGGCAGCCACCTATGGCCGCGCGAGGTTATGCCAACCCGCTGGATGAGCGAGACAAGTTTCTATCCGGACCCGGAAAAGTACATGCCGGTGCCGGACCCGGACGCCGAGGGCATGCGCGTGCTGGAATGGGCGATGGAGCCGGGCGATGCGGTGGCGTTTCATTACCGGACCTTGCACGGGGCCAGGGGGAATGCGGCGGGCGCGCGGCGGCGGGCATTTTCGCTGCGCCTGCTGGGCGATGATGCGCGCTATGTGGACCGGCCGGGGCCGACCTCACCGCCCTATCCGGGCCATGGGATGGTTGCAGGACAGCGCCTGCGCGAGGATTGGTTTCCAATGCTGATCGGGTAGGATGGGCCATATTGCCCATGCCGGGACATTCCCCCCCGCAAAAGCGGAACACGTGTTCGGTGGTGCAGCATGCATCATGGGCCGCGACCACGGGTGCGGCCACGCGAAAGAACGGGCTGCCCTTGCAGCCCCCGGCGCGCGCTACTAAGACTCTGTTCACCAGCAGGGGATATCCCGAAGAAACGAAGTGAGAGGCATCATGCGCGATCCAGCAGAGCATTACATGAATACCCTTGTGCCGATGGTGGTTGAACAGACCAGCCGCGGCGAACGGGCCTATGATATTTACAGCCGCATGCTGAAGGAGCGGATCATCTTTTTGTCCGGTCCGGTGCATGACGGCATGTCATCACTGATCTGTGCGCAGCTGTTGTTCCTTGAGGCGGAAAATCCGTCGAAAGAGATCAGCATGTATATCAACAGCCCCGGTGGCGTGGTCACAAGCGGTTTGTCGATCTATGACACGATGCAGTATATCAAGCCCAAGATCAGCACGTTGTGCATTGGGCAGGCGGCATCCATGGGCAGCCTGTTGCTGACAGCGGGCCAGCCGGGCATGCGGTTTTCGCTGCCCAACAGTCGGGTGATGGTGCACCAGCCATCGGGCGGCTATCAGGGGCAGGCGACGGATATCATGATCCACGCACGCGAGACGGAAAAGCTGAAGCTGCGGCTGAACCAGATTTACGTGCGTCACACCGGGCAGGATCTGGCAACGGTTGAGGCAGCACTGGAGCGTGACAACTTCATGTCGGCCGAAGATGCAAAAGCCTGGGGTCTGATCGACGAAATCGTGGAAAGCCGCGGCAAGGCAGACGACACGGCAAAGTGACGCCGGGCGCAGGTCTGGTTTTTTGACATTGTGGAAGCCTTGGCCTTGGCTTAGGCTTTCACAAAAGAGGTCGGATAGGGCCTGGCGTACCCGAAACGGGGCAGGGCGGCAGAGGATGACGATGGCAAATAATTCCGGCAGCGATAGCAAGAACACGCTTTACTGCAGCTTTTGCGGCAAAAGCCAGCATGAGGTGCGCAAGCTGATTGCCGGGCCGACAGTGTTCATCTGTGATGAATGTGTCGAATTGTGCATGGACATCATCCGCGAAGAAACCAAGACGACAGGGCTGAAATCCACGGACGGCGTGCCGACACCGCGTGATATCTGCAAGGTACTGGATGATTATGTGATCGGTCAGGTGCATGCAAAACGCGTGCTGAGCGTGGCGGTGCATAACCACTACAAACGGCTGAACCATTCGTCGAAAACGGATATTGAGCTTTCGAAATCCAACATCCTGCTGATCGGGCCAACGGGCTGCGGCAAGACGCTGCTGGCCCAGACGCTGGCGCGCATTCTGGATGTGCCGTTCACAATGGCGGATGCAACCACGCTGACGGAAGCCGGCTATGTGGGCGAAGATGTGGAAAACATCATCCTGAAACTGCTGCAAGCGAGCGAATATAACGTGGAACGCGCACAGCGCGGGATCGTGTATATTGACGAGGTCGACAAGATCACCCGCAAGTCGGACAACCCCAGCATCACGCGGGATGTATCGGGTGAGGGCGTGCAGCAGGCGCTGCTGAAGATCATGGAAGGCACGGTTGCATCGGTGCCACCGCAGGGCGGGCGCAAGCATCCGCAGCAGGAATTCCTGCAGGTGGATACGACCAACATCCTGTTCATTTGTGGCGGGGCGTTTGCGGGCTTGGAAAAGATCATCGCGCAACGTGGCAAGGGCAGCGGCATCGGCTTTGGGGCCGATGTGAAGGGCCCGGAAGAACGGGGCGCAGGAGAGCTGTTCAAGGAACTGGAGCCGGAAGACCTGCTGAAGTTCGGGCTGATCCCGGAATTCGTGGGGCGTTTGCCGGTGCTGGCGACGCTGACCGATCTGGATGAGGCGGCACTGGTAACGATCCTGACAGAGCCGAAGAACGCGCTGGTCAAGCAGTATCAGCGGCTGTTCGACATTGAAGGCGTAAAGCTGACGTTTACGGCGGATGCACTGGTGGCGATTGCAAAGCGGGCGATCAAGCGCAAGACGGGCGCGCGGGGACTGCGGTCGATCATGGAGGATATCCTGCTGGACACGATGTTCGAACTGCCGGGTCTGGACACGGTGGAAGAGGTCGTGGTCAAGGAAGATGCGGTGCATTCGGGGGCCAAGCCAATTTTGGTGTATACCGAGTCGAAAAAGAAAGAGACGGCAAAGGCCTAAGGGGGCTGCGACGGCCCCCCACCCCCATCCCCTCCCCACGAGGGGGGAGGGGAGGTGCTGCGTGCCGGAAGGTGGCCTAGACCTTAGCGGCGAATTGCGGCATAGAACGACAAACGCCCGGAGGCCACCCGATGTATTTCCTCAAACGCATGCTGACATGGTGGAACACCCAGACGCTGGGCACGCAGATATTTACGGCGCGCAAAGGTATCAGGGTGGGCACGGACGAACAGGGCAATACCTATTACCAGACGCGCGATAGCAAGAAACGCTGGATCATCTATAACGGTGAAATGGAGGCAAGCCGCGTATCGCCCGATTGGCATGGCTGGCTGCACTTTACGTGGGATCAGCCGCCAACGGATGCGCCATTGGTGCACAAGCCATGGGAAAAGCCACATCAGGAAAATCTGACAGGCACGGCGGCGGCCTATGCGCCGCCGGGTTCGATCCGCAACGCGGCCCCGGCGGCGCGCAGCGATTATGATGCGTGGCAGCCGGAATAATGGCCGAAAATCTGACAGAGGTGCTGGCCGGTGGGGCTGTGCTGGCGGTTGCGATCGGGTTTCTGGCCTATGCCGGCCAATCATCGGGGTTTTCGGGCGGTGGGGATACCTATCCGCTGGTGGCAAGTTTCCGGGCGGTCGATGGCATTTCGGTGGGCACAGATGTGCGGCTGGCGGGGGTGAAGGTGGGCAGCATCACGGCGCTGGCGCTGAACCCGACCACGTTTTATGCCGATGCGGAAGTGCAGATCGACAGGGCGATTGTCCTGCCGGATGATTCTGCGATTCTTGTGTCTTCTGAAGGGCTTCTGGGCGGTAATTACATTGAGATCATACCAGGTGGGTCGGCTGATGTGCTGGTTGCTGGGGCCGAGATTGAAGACACCCAGGGGTCAGTCAGCCTGGTGACGCTGCTGATGCGGTTTGTCGGGGCGGCGTCGGGCGACAAGGCACCGGGCGAATGATACGGCTGGTGGTTTTGCTGTGCTGCGCGGGAATGCCGGTGCAGGCGGAAACGGCGACGGCGCAGGGCGGCGTGCTGCGCTGGCTGGACAAGCTGTCGGGGGCGACGGAAGATGTGACGATGCCCGCAGGACAGACGCTGGAACGCGGGCAGTTGACGATCCGGATGGATGAATGCCGCTATCCGGCCAATGATCCGTCATCCGATGCGTTCGCGCACCTGACGATCATGGACAACCGGGCACAGGCGATTGCGTTTGATGGCTGGATGATTGCGTCGAGTCCGGCGCTGTCAGCGATGGATCACGCGCGCTACGATGTCTGGGTGTTGAACTGCGATGTGCCGGGGTTAGGGCCTGCGGCACCGGCGGACACGGACAGTGGCGAAGACGAATAGCCGGGCGGGGCAAAGGTGGCGGGTTGGGTCAGGGCCTGTGCAAGCCTGCGGTGATAAGCGGCGCGGGGTATTTCGATGCCACCCAGGCTGGCCAGATGCGGGGTTAAAAACTGCGTGTCAAATAGGGTGAACCCCCCGGCGCGCAGGCGGTGCACAAGGTAGGCGAGTGCGATTTTCGAGGCATCAGTGCGGCGTGAAAACATGCTTTCACCAAAAAACGCTGCCCCCAGCACTACGCCATACACACCACCGACCAAAGCATCACCGTGCCACACCTCCAGACTGTGGGCCGCATTGCGGGCATGCAGTTGGGCATACAGATCAAAAATCGTGGCGTTGATCCAGGTTTCCGGGCGGTCAGCGCAGGCGGTGACCACACCGGAAAAATCAGCGTTGACTGTCACCCGGTGCGGCCAACGCCTGATCCGCCGGGCCAGACTGCGCGAGATGTGGAACGCGTCCAACGGCATGATTCCGCGATGGCGGGGATCCACCCAATGCACCTGCGCATCATCCCGGCCTTCGGCCATGGGGAAAATGCCCTGTGCGTAGCCCAGCAGCAGATGGTCGGGCGTCAAAGGCATGGCCGGGGTCTAGTCACCAAAGGTGGCGGCGAGCCATTTTTCCAGCCAGTGGATGTTGTAGCTGCCGCTAAGCACATCGGGTTCTTCCAAAAGCGCGTTGAACAGCGGCACTGTGGTATCAATCCCATCGACGATCAGCTCACCCAGCGCGCGTTTGAGGCGGGCAAGCGCCTCGGGCCGGTCACGGCCATGCACGATCAGCTTGCCGATCAGGCTGTCATAGTAGGGCGGGATGGAATAGCCGGAATAAAGTGCCGAATCCATCCGCACGCCAAAGCCGCCGGGGGCATGGTACATGCGGACGCGGCCGGGGCAGGGCGAAAAGTTTGGCAGTTTTTCGGCGTTGATGCGCACTTCGATGGCATGGCCATTGATGACCAGATCATCCTGCGTGAAGGACAGATCCATGCCTGCGGCCACGCGAATCTGTTCGCGCACCAGATCAACGCCAAAGATCGCCTCGGTGACCGGATGTTCGACCTGCAGGCGGGTGTTCATTTCGATGAAGTAGAATTCACCGTTTTCAAACAGGAATTCGACGGTGCCCGCGCCGATGTAATTGATCTTGGCCACGGCATCGGCGCAGACCTTGCCGATTTTGGCGCGCATGGCGGGGGTGATGGAAGGGCCTGGCGCCTCTTCCAGCACTTTCTGGTGGCGGCGTTGCAGGCTGCAATCGCGTTCGCCCAGATGCACGGCCGTGCCCTTGCCATCACCGAACACCTGAATTTCGATGTGGCGCGGGGTTTGCAGGTATTTCTCGATATAGACTTCATCATTGCCGAAGGCGTTCTTCGCCTCACTCCGCGCGGTGCGAAAGGCAATTTCCAGCTCTTGGGGGTTGGTGGCCACCTTCATGCCGCGCCCACCGCCACCCGCCGTGGCCTTGATGATGACGGGAAATCCGATGGTGGCGGCGACACCGATGGCGGTTTCATAGTCGGGCACGCCACCGGGCGATCCGGGAACAACAGGAATGCCAAGGGCAGCGGCGGTTTCCTTGGCGGTGATCTTGTCACCCATGATGCGGATATGTTCCGCCGTGGGGCCGATAAAGGTGATGCCGTGATCCTGCAAGGCCTGCGCAAAGGCGGCGTTTTCGGACAAAAAGCCATATCCGGGATGCACGGCCTGCGCGCCAGTGATTTCGCAGGCAGAAATGATCGCGGCCTTGGACAGGTAGCTGTCGGTGGATGAGGCCGGGCCGATGCAAACAGATTCGTCGGCCATGCGGACATGCATCGCGTCACTGTCAGCGGTGGAATGCACGGCGACCGATTTGATGCCCATTTCCTGGCAGGCGCGGATGACGCGCAGGGCGATTTCGCCGCGGTTGGCGATCAGGATTTTATCGAACATGGGGCTACTCGATAATCAGCAAGGGCGCGCCGTATTCAACCGCGTTGCCATCGGCCACCAGAATGCGCTTGACCACACCGGCGCGCGGGGCGGGAATATGGTTCATGGTTTTCATCGCCTCAATGATCAGCACGGTCTGGCCTTCGGCGACGGTGGCACCGATGGTCACAAAGGCGGTGGCACCCGGTTCGGCCGACAGATACACGGTGCCCACCATGGGTGAGGTGACGGCACCGGGGTGCTGGGCGGGATCTTCGGGGGCTGCGGCAGCAGGGGCCGGGGGTGCAGCGCCATTTTGCGCGGCCGGGGCCTGGGCATAGGCCGGGGCGGCCACCATCTGCACCTGTTTTGACACCTTTACATCCAGCCGGTCATCCGGGCCATATTCGCGCTTGACCGACAGTTCGGTCAGGTCATTCGCGTTCAGAAGTTCGGCCAAAGCCTGAATGAAAGCCACGTCTGCATCGGAAGAATGTTTGCTCATGCCGTCCTCGGGTTGGCGGTTCTGATGGCGACCTTTGGCCGCACGATTAGGGGGCGTTATACGCGAGGCGGTGCGGGGTGAAAAGCAAAGGTTTGCACCTGCCTGCTTTTTGAACAAAGCCACCAGAATTCCGGTGCTGGAACATTTTACCATTTGATAAAATTTTGAACCCGTGGCAGCCTTCCCCTAACGCTAGCCCATTGCCCGCGAACGGAGGCCGCTTTGCCACACAGCCCATTGACCCCCGGTATCGTTGCAGGACGCCTTTCCCCGGCCAGCTATGCCGACAATTTCGCCGATCATACGGCGCCGCTGGACGGGCACGAGGCGCGGGTGGCGGCGGACCGGTGCTATTTCTGCCATGACGCGCCGTGCATCACGGCCTGCCCCACGGATATCGACATCCCGCTGTTCATTCGCCAGATCGCAACGGGCACGCCGGATGCGGCGGCGAAAACGATTTTCGCGCAGAACATCATGGGGGGCATGTGCGCGCGGGTCTGCCCGACGGAAACGCTGTGCGAAGAGGCCTGCGTGCGGGAAATGGCAGAGGGCAAGCCGGTGGAGATTGGCCGGCTGCAGCGCTTTGCGACCGATACGCTGATGGCACGCGGCGTGCATCCGTTCACGCGGGCGGAGGTGACGGGCAAGCGTGTGGCGGTGGTGGGGGCGGGGCCTGCGGGGCTGGCAGCGGCGCATCGGCTGGCCATGCTGGGGCATGATGTGGTGGTGTTTGATGCGCGGGCGAAATCCGGCGGGCTGAACGAATACGGGATTGCAACCTATAAGGCGGTTGATGATTTTGCGCAGGCCGAGGTGGCGTGGCTGCTGAAAATCGGTGGCATTGT
>JAYUZO010000024.1:0-4186 GCA_043751715.1 Rhodobacterales bacterium
CAAAGCCTCGTCCAGCGCCTGATAATCGGTGCAATCGGCCAAAAAGCCGCGCTGCATCATCACACGCATGAAATCTGATTTCGGGTGGTAGGTCATGGCATACTCTTGCATTAAGGTGCGGGCGGTATAGCCGGGGCAGGGGGCAAGGGAAAGATGGCAGGCGCAGTCTGGGCACTTGGCACAATGTCGGGCACGTCACTTGATGGCGTCGATGCCGCCATGGTGCAAACCGATGGGGTAACGATCAGCGCCTTTGGTCCCCACGCTTACCGCGCCTATACGGTACCCGAACGCGAAACCATCCGCGCGGCCCTTGGCCAATGGCCGGGTGACGCTGCCGTGGCGGCCGCGACCGAAGTGGTTGAACAGGCCCATGCCGAAGTGCTGTCGCGCTTTGCCGGGGTTGACGTGCTGGGTTTTCACGGCCAAACCCTCGCGCATGAACCGGCCGGGCGGGGCACGCATCAGGCCGGCAATGGCGCGCTGCTGGCCGAGCTTCTGGTCCTGACCACGGTCTGGGATTTCCGGTCAAACGATGTGCGCTTGGGCGGGCAGGGCGCGCCGCTCGCCCCGTTCTTTCACCACGCCTGTGCCCGCTGGGCCGGGCTGTCCGAACCTGTGGCCTTTTTGAATCTTGGCGGTGTTGGCAATATCACATGGGTTGATCCCGCCATCCCCAGTCCCCAATCTGCCTGCCTTGCCTTCGACACCGGCCCCGCCAACGCCCCCATAAACGATCTGATGCAGGTCCGCCGTAGTGTGGCACAAGATGACAGCGGCGCTTTGGCCGCGCGCGGCACGCCGGATGAGGCCACCATCACTAGGTTTCTGCAACATTCGTTCTTTTTCAGAATGCCGCCCAAATCATTGGACCGCAACGATTTTCACACACTCCTGCCCGCCGTCGCACAGTTTTCAGACCCCGATGCCGCAGCCACCCTGACCCATGCCGCCGCCGCCAGCGTTGCGCGTGCCTGTGAACATTTCCCCCGGCCCGTTGCACAGATCCTGGTCACCGGCGGGGGCCGCCACAATGCCACCCTGATGAAGGCCCTTGC
Source organism: Rhodobacterales bacterium (assembly GCA_043751715.1). Taxonomy (GTDB): domain Bacteria; phylum Pseudomonadota; class Alphaproteobacteria; order Rhodobacterales; family Rhodobacteraceae; genus JAAFHS01. Next base: position 1,059 of record JAYUZO010000024.1, read on the forward strand.
CACCCGCACCGGCCTGCCCATCGCACCGGTCGAATCCATCGGCCTGAACGGCGATATGCTCGAGGCACAGGCCTTTGCCTATCTTGCCGTCCGCGTTTTGCGCGGCCTGCCCACATCCGGCCCCACCACCACAGGCGTGCCGGCCGCAGTGGGCGGCGGGCAGATCAGCCGTGCTTCCGCCGCCACAAAAGTGCTGCGGTAAAGATCACCAAGGCGACCCAGATCATCGGAAAGGCAATCATGCGCGCCATCCCGAAGGGTTCGTCAAACAAGAACACCGCCGTCAGGAAAATCATCGTCGGCGCGATATACTGCATCATCGCAATCGTTGTCAGTCGCAGCAGCTTGGCCCCGTTGGCGTAAATCATCAGCGGTGCTGCCGTCACAATGCCGCAGCCCAGCAGCAGCCAGGTATCTCGCGCCGCCCCACCAAAATGGCTGGTCCCCGTGGCCACCGACCATGCCAGATAGGCCAGTGCAAACGGCAGCAGGATCAGCACCTCCAGCATGAAACCCTGATTGGGCCCCAGTGGCAGTGACTTTTTGAGGTATGCATAAAACCCCCAACTGATCGTCAAAGACAGCGCCACCATCGGCACTGCCCCCTGCGCCACCGTCAGAATGACCACCGCCACCGCCGCCAGCACAATTGCCGCCATCTGTGCACGCCCCAGCCGTTCACCCAGCAGAACCGCCCCCAGAAACACACTGAACAACGGGTTGATATAATACCCTAACGCTGCATCCAGCGCATGCCCCGCCCCAATCGCCCAGACGTAAATCCCCCAGTTGATGCTGATCAGGGCCGCCGTCAGCGCGCCCATGCCAATCATCCGCGGGCTGACCAGCGCTGCGCGCAAATCGCCCGTCCGCCCCAGCCACCACAACACCGCCCCCGCAATCGGCACTGACCAGATCACCCGGTGCGCCACCACCTCGGCCGGGGGAATATGCGCCATGGCCTTCATGTACATCGGCAGAAACCCCCACAAAAGATAGGCCGTCAGCGCAAAGCCAAAGCCACGGGCAGAGTCTGTATTATCGGGATTTTCCATGGCAGGGGGTTAGCCGATACAGGCATCCGTCACCAATCCAATCTTGTGACCGTTACAATCGTTCAAGATTTTCTCTTTGCACAAATACACATTTTTCAACCTCACTTCCCGGCTGCCACCCCGGCGGTGCAAGGGTGAAGCCTTCAAACCGAAAGCCGGGGCTGACGGTGCAACTGACCAGCGTCCAGTCGCCAGTTGTGCGCGGTCTGCCACCAATCCTTGGGCACAATGCCCTGCGGGCGCTGCCCCGCCAGAACCTCCGCGCCAATCAGCAGTTCTGTGGCAGGCCCCGCATCGGTTTCTGGCAGCGACAAGGCCAAAGGCGCGCCTGCGTGAAAGTACCAGATTTGAACGGCATCCACGCAGTGCCAATGGCTGGGCTTGCCGCCTTGCAGCAGGAAATAGATCGCCGTGCCCACAGGTCTTTCATCCGCGCGGCCCGGCCCAGCCGTGATCCATGTTTGCCGGTACCAACCGCCTTCGGGATGGGGGGCCAAGTTCAGGGCAGCAATGATCTGTTTCGCTTCGGTCATCCGGGGCGCTTATGGAATGGCGCAGCCAAGCGGCTGCATTTTCCTTGTGCATCTTCTGGCCTGCGGCCAACCGGCTGCGAGGTTGTGAGTATTTGGGCAAAGCGAAAACCGCAAGAATGGCCAAGTGGGGTCAGCTGCGGCGGTGACGCACGTACCCGATCAGCATGAAGGCGGCGCCGAACCCGACCATGGCCCCGCCGAACATGCCGGCCACCTCAAAGATGCGGGACACGGTTTCGCCAGGCACCCCCGCCGGAACCATGAACACCGCTGCAAACCCCAAAACGCCGAACACTGCCATCGTCAGGCCCATCCGAAAGGGCCCCCGGCTGAACAGGCTTTTTTGCGCCATGGTCTACCCTTTTAGAACTGACCGCCCGGCATATTCCGCCGTTTCACCCAGCATTTCCTCGATCCGGATCAGCTGGTTGTATTTCGCCAGCCGGTCAGAGCGTGACAGCGACCCGGTCTTGATCTGCCCGCAGTTGGTGGCCACGGCCAGATCGGCGATGGTGTAATCTTCGGTTTCACCTGAACGGTGGCTCATCACATTGGTGTAGCGCGCGCGGTGCGCCATATCGACCGCTTGAAGAGTTTCCGTCAACGTCCCGATCTGATTGACTTTTACCAGCATGGAATTTGCACAGCCCTTGGCGATGCCTTCGGCCAGACGGCGCGGGTTGGTGACAAACAGATCATCGCCCACCAGCTGAATCTTGCTGCCCAAACGGTCTGTCAGCATTTTCCAGCCCTCCCAGTCATCTTCGGAACAGCCATCCTCGATGCTGATGATCGGATAGTCCGCCGCCAATCCTGCAAGGAAATCAACGTTTTCCGCCACGGTCAGGCTTTTGCCTTCGCCCTTCATTTCGTACTTGCCACCCTTGAAATATTCCGTGGCCGCGCAATCCAGTGCCAGATAGATATCCTCACCCGGTTTGTAGCCTGCCTTTTCAATGGATTTCAGAATGAAATCAAGCGCGTCGCGGGCCGAGCTCAGGTTCGGTGCGAACCCTCCTTCATCGCCGATACCTGTGTTATGCCCCGCCGCCTGCAGTTCTTTCTTCAGCGTATGGAATACCTCTGACCCCATGCGGATGGCATCACGGATGTTATCCGCCCCCACCGGCATGATCATGAATTCCTGAATATCAATCGGGTTATCCGCATGTTCGCCGCCGTTGATGATGTTCATCATCGGTACCGGCAGGATACGCGCCGATGTGCCCCCGATATAGCGATACAACGGTTGCGCCGTATACTCCGCCGCAGCCTTGGCCACCGCCAAAGACACGCCCAGAATGGCATTCGCCCCAAGGCGCGATTTGTTTGGCGTGCCGTCGATTTCAATCATCGTGCGGTCAATGCCCACCTGTTCGGTTGCATCAAACCCCATCAGCTCTTCGGCCAATTCGCCATTCACCGCCGCCACAGCCTCGAGCACGCCCTTGCCCTTGTAGCGGTTTTTATCCCCGTCACGCCGCTCATTCGCTTCATGCGCGCCGGTGGATGCGCCTGATGGCACAGCCGCACGCCCCAT
>JAYUZO010000025.1:0-15616 GCA_043751715.1 Rhodobacterales bacterium
AGTGCGGCCTCGGCAAGTTCCAGTGCGGCGATGGTGTTGGCGAAGGTGGGCGGGGCGGGATCGGTGGCGATGGCTGCGATATTGGAACGGGCCTGCGACAGGGCCGCATCAAACGCAGGGGCAAAATCGGCATCGGTGATAGCGGCAAAGGGGGGCAGGCCGAAAGGGGTATCCCATGGGGCGGCGAAGGGGTTTGTCATGGGTGATCTTTCTGTGCTGGGTTGGTACAAAGCTAGGCCGCGCAGGGGCAAAGGTCCAGCCTTTGCCTGAAAGGGGCCGCCGTCCGCGGGGGCATTGAGCCCCCTTGAACGGCACTGCCGTGGCCTGGCGCCACAGCTTTGGTCATGGGGCAAACGGGGTTATGAGTATTTGGGCACAGAGGAAACGAAAGGCATCATGTCTGGCTGTGGCCACGCATCCGGGCCTCAAGCCGGCGCATGGCAAGGCTAAGGCTGATGGTCATTGTCAAATAGATCAGGGCGACAACATTGTAGGTTTCGAAATACATGAAATTGCCCGCCGCCGTCACCTTGCCCAGTTGTGCGACATCACCCACGCCAAGCACGGCCACGAGCGAGCTGTCCTTGACCATGGCGACAAAATCATTGCCCAAGGGTGGCAGGATCATCCGGAAGGCCTGCGGAAAGCGGATGTGGCGAAAACGTTGCCAGCCGTTCAGACCCAATGATTGGGCGGCCTCAATCTGGCCGGGGTCAACCGCCTGCAGGCCCGCGCGGAAAATCTCGGCTAGGAATGCTGCGTAGGCCAGCATCAGGGCGACGATGGCACGGTACAAAAGCGGGAAATCGCGCGTGCGCCAATCGGGCAGGCCAAGGGGTTCACCCGCCCAGTTCACCAGTGCGACAAGGGCAGGTGCGCCGACAAAGGCCACATACAGCAGCAGCACTACGATCGGGATGCCGCGCATCACTTCGATATACAGCCGGGCTGCCTGCCGCAGGATCATGACGCGCGACAGCGACGCCATCGCCAGCCCAAGGCCCAGCACACAGGCCCCGGCAAAAGATACCAGCGTGACCATGATCGTGGTCACGATGCCCGCCGACAAGGTGGCAAGGATCGCCGCATAGGTGGGGTTGGCCAGCACCTGCCAGAACAGGTAAAGCCCCCCCCCGATCACGAGGAGGAGCCACCAGGGAAAATCCTTGTCTGGTCTGCCGCCGGGCAGCACCGAGCGGGCTTATTCGAACTTGTAATCCACGAACCATTTCTGGTTCAGCGCATCCATCGTGCCATCGGCCTTCATGCTGGCAATTGCGGCGTTGATCGGTGCTGCCAGATCAGAGCCCTTGGGGAAGATGAACCCGAAATCCTCGGACGCCAGCGGCGCGCCGATGATTTTCAGCCCGCCACCCGATGCGCCGACATAGCCATTGGCCGCTGTGGAATCCGATAGGGTCAGGTCAACATCGCCCGTCTTCAGCGCCTCCAGCCCCGCGCCAAAGGTTTCGAACTTGATGATGCGGGGATTTTCTTCATTACCGTCCAGGATGTTGTAGACGGCGGCGTAAAACGGCGAGGTGCCGGGCTGGGCCGATACCAGCAGGTCAGGGATCGCCGCGAAAGACGCGGCATCAGTGAACCGCGCCTCATCGCCGCGCACGATCATCAGCATTTCTGACCGCATGTAGGGTTCGGAAAAATCGACCAGCTCTTTGCGTTCGTCCTTGATGGTGATGCCGGTCATGCCAAGGTCATACTGGCCTTCCGATACCGCCGGGATCATCGCATCCCAACTGGTATTCTGATAGCTGACCGTGATGTTGATGCGCTTAGCGATTTCCACCATCGCGTCATATTCCCAGCCGACAGCGGCCCCGGATTTATCCATGAATTGCAGGGGCGGATAGGCGTTCTCGGTGACCACAACCACTTCGCGCCCTTCCAGATTGGGCAGGTCCTGGGCAAGGGCGGGGGTCAGGGTCAGGGCCAGCAGGCCAAAAGCAGCGGTCAGTTTCATGGGGTTGGGCCTTGGAATAAGGAATTGATCGGTGGAGTATGGAGCGGGTTGCAAGTGCTGACAAGTGTCAGGTCTGGCCACATACCGTGCAGCCTGCATGGCGGGCGGCCTTTATGAACCGCGTGTCAGCCATCAGCCCGTCAAACAGCATCAGCCGCCCGGTCAGCGTTTCACCCGCACCGGTAATATGCTTGACCGCCTCCAATGCCATCAGCGTGCCAATCACGCCGGGCAAGGGGGCTGCAACACCGGCCTCGGCGCAGGTTGGTACAAGGCCGGGGGCGGGGCGTATAGGGAACAGGCAGGCAAAGCAGGGGCCGCCTTTGGCCGGGTGATACAGCGAAAGCTGGCCTTCCCATTGGGTAATGGCGGCGGCAATCAGCGGTATGCCCGCCGCCACGCAAGCAGCATTCACCAGATAGCGCGTGTCAAAATTGTCAGACCCATCCAGCACAAGGTCATAGTCGGCCACCACGTCCGCAATTTGTGCCGTCAGGCGGCGGTTATAGGGGCGCACTACAATATGGGGGTTGATCGCCTGCATCGCGACCATCGCCGATTGCACCTTTGGCATCCCGATCCGCGCGTCGGCGTGAATGATCTGGCGTTGCAGGTTCGTCACCTCGACCACATCATCATCAATCACACCGATCGTGCCCACCCCCGCCGCCGCCAGATACATCAGCGCAGGCGCGCCAAGCCCCCCCGCGCCCACCACCAGCACGCGTGCGCCCTTCAGCGCCTTTTGCCCCGGCCCGCCAATTTCGCGCAAGGTGATATGGCGGGCATAGCGGGTAATCTCGGTGTCGGTCAGCGCTGCGGTGTTCGTGATGGGCGGTGCGGTGGGCGGTGTGCTGTTTGCACGGATGCGGCGCAGGATGATGCGGTAGCCCGCGATTATCCCCACCAGCAGGCCCAGCACCGCCCAACCCATAAAATCCCCGCCCACGAAAGGTGGCGGCAAGCGCAGCGTACCTGATGGATCAAGCCCGCGTTCGGCCAGCAGCACCGGAAGGGTCAGCGCCAACAGCACCAGCCACCACAGCGCCATCAGCCCCAAAAACAGCCCGCGCGGCAAGGCCATGGCGCGCGTCACACCCCAGATCGCAAAAAACCCCAGAAGCCCGATCATTTCAATCCGGTGGAGCCAAAGCCACCCACCCCGCGCATGGTATCGCTTAGGGAGTCGACCACCGCAAACACCGCCTGCACAACCGGGGCCACGATCATCTGCGCAATGCGGTCACCGTGCTGAACGGTGTAGGGCTGATCCGACAGGTTGATCAACGCCACGCCCAAAGGCCCGCGATAATCACTGTCAATCGTGCCGGGTGTGTTGGGCAGGGTGATGCCGTGGTTCAGCGCCAACCCCGAACGCGGCCTGATCTGCATTTCATACCCCACAGGGATTTCCACCCGCAGGCCCGTGGGCACCACCAGCCGGTGCATCGGTGCCAGCGTCATGCCTGCCGCGCGCTGATCTGGCATCAGGTTTGCACGAATATCAGCCCCCGCCGCCCCTGGCGTTTCATAGGTGGGCAAGGGCAGGGTCCGGTCTGCCCAACCCTCCCACATCATGCGCAGCACCGGCGTCATGTCAGCGCCTGTGCAACGCGCAGGGCCAGCTTGCGCGCCACCGCATCCTTGCCCATACGCGGCCACGCCTCGGAGCCGTTGGCATCCAGCACGGTGACAGCGTTTTCAGCCCCGCCCATGATACCCGTGGCCGCTGACACATCATTGGCCACGATCCAGTCACAGCCCTTGCGCGCAAGCTTGGCTTGCGCATGCGCGATCATATCCGTGGTTTCCGCCGCGAACCCCACCACAAGACGCGGGCGGTTCGGGCCGTTGGACACGGCCGCAAGAATATCCGGGTTTTCAGCGAAGGTCAGGCTGGGCAAGCCACCGTCCTTGGCTTTTTTGATCTTTTGCCCGGCTGCATTGGCCACCCGCCAATCAGCTACCGCCGCCGCAAAGACCGCCGCATCCGCAGGCAGGGCCGCCTGTACCGCATCCAGCATCTGCGCTGCCGTTTCCACCTGCACAACCGTTACCCCCGCAGGTGGCGGCACTGCAGTTGGCCCCGTCACAAACGTGACCCGCGCCCCCAGATCACGCAGGGCCACAGCCAACGCCGTGCCCTGCGCACCTGATGACCGGTTGGCGATATAGCGCACCGGATCAATCGGTTCATGCGTTGGCCCCGATGTTACCAGCACATGCTTGCCCGTCAACGGCCCCTGCGCCAGCATCGCCTCAGCCGCCGCCACAATCTCCAACGGTTCCGCCATCCGCCCTGGCCCGTATTCACCGCAGGCCATGTCGCCGTCATTAGGGCCGACCAGACGCACACCATCGGCCTGTACCTGCGCTACGTTGCGCTGCGTCGCTGCGTGTTGCCACATCCGTACGTTCATTGAAGGTGCCGCCAGCACCACTGTATCGGTGGCCAACAGCAGGGTTGAGGCAAGGTCATCAGCCCGCCCCTGCGCCATCTTGGCCAGCAGGTCGGCCGTCGCAGGTGCCACCACGATCAGGTCTGCCACGCGGGACAGCTGAATATGGCCCATCTCGGCCTCTTCCGTCAGATCGAACAGGTTCGTGTAAACCTTTTCCCCTGCCAGTGCGGCCACCGACAGCGGTGTTACAAACTGTACCGCGGCCGGCGTCAACACTGGTGTCACCACCGCACCGCGCTCGCGCAAGCGCCGGATCAGATCCAGCGATTTGTAGGCTGCGATCCCGCCACCGATGATCAAAAGTATGCGTTTACCCTGCAACATGGCCCTGCCTGAAACATCCTGCCTCAGGTGTAGGGCCAGCCGCGCCCAACATCAACCTTACAGGAAATGGTGCACTTCGCGGGTTTGCCCTTCGATATTGCGCCGCATCTTGGCAAAGGCCGCAGCTTCCAGTTGCCGGACCCGCTCTTTCGACAGGCCCAACTCTGCCCCCAGCGATTCCAGCGTGCGGCCTTCTTCGCGCAGCTTGCGCTCTGCCACAATGAAACGCTCACGCGGGTTCAGGCTTTGCATCGCGTTCACCAGCCAGCCGCGCAATTGCGCTGCATCATGCGCATCTTCCACCACTTCTGCCGCCTGTGCGGAATCGTCCTCAAGTGCGTCAATCCATTCGCGCCCGTCATCTTCGGTTGACTGCGTCGCGTTCAACGAAAAGTCAGACCCCGCCAGCCGCCCTTCCATCATCTCCACATCCGCCAGTGGCACACCCACCTCGGATGCCACCATCTGGCGCAACTGGTGGCTGTCAAGCTGTTCGCCCCGCTGCGACGCCTCACGCTCCAGTTTGGCCTGCACGCGCTTGAGGTTAAAGAACAGCGACTTCTGGCTGGACGTTGACCCCGTGCGCACCATTGACCAGTTGCGCATCACGTAATCCTGAATAGATGCCTTGATCCACCACACCGCATAAGTTGAGAACCGCACGCCGCGATCCGGATCAAACTTTTCCGCCGCCTTCATCAGGCCAAGACTGGCTTCTTGGATCAAGTCATTCATTGGCGCTCCATAGCGGCGGAACTTTGCCGCCATGGAAATGGCAAGCCGCATGTAGGCTGTGACAAGCCGGTGGAGCGCCTTTTCATCGCGCTGATCACGCCAAGCATAGGCCAGACGCAATTCGGTTTCTGCATCCAGCAGTTCTGCCTTCATCGCTTGGCGCGACATGGTTTGGTCGTTATATCCGTCGAGTGCCATCTTTTAACCCCCAGCCAGAATGTTTGCGGTTTCGCCCGCCGTCTGAACCATTTACGAGGGCAAACCTTGACCGGATCACAATCAATTCTGCCTGCGCTTAGCGTCGTGATCGGTGGTGCGCGATCCGGAAAATCGCGGTTTGCCGAAGGGCTGATTGGGAAAAGCAGGCGAATTCAACGCTATATCGCTACCGCGCAGGCCTGGGATGATGAAATGCGCAGCCGCATTGCCCAGCATCAGGCCGACAGGGGCACCGACTGGATCACGGTTGAGGCCCCACTGCGGCTGGATGCCGCACTTGGGCAGGCCAACCCTGATGAGGCCGTGCTCGTGGATTGCGCAACGCTTTGGCTCAGCAACCATTTGCTGGCTGACCATGACCTGACGTCTGAATGCGCAGGTCTGCTGACAGCGCTTGCCGCCTGCCCGGCGCCCGTGGTGATTGTAACCAACGAGGTGGGCTTTGGCATTGTGCCCGATAACGCGCTTGCCCGCCGCTTTCGCGATGCCCAAGGGCGGCTGAACCAACAGCTTGCGGCGCAGGCGGGGCTAGTGGTGCTGGTGGTCGCAGGCCTGCCCGTGGTGCTGAAAGGCACGCTGCCATGACCCGGTTCTGGTGGGTGCGACACGGCCCGACGCATGAGAAAACCTTTGTCGGCTGGCGCGATGTGCCCGCCGATCTGTCCGATCATCCCCGCCTTGCCAGGCTGTCGGCACATCTGCCCATCGGCGCAACCCTGATCGCATCAGATCTTTGCCGCGCGTCGGCCACCGCAGATGCACTTGGCCGTGGCCGCCACCGCCTGCCTGACGACCCCACCTTGCGCGAATTCAACTTTGGCGATTGGGATGGCAAACATTTCAGCGAAATTGATGCCACCCACAGCCGCGCTTATTGGGAAAATCCCGGCGATATTGCCCCGCCCGGTGGTGAAAGCTGGAATGTCGCCACAGCCCGCGTCAATGCCGGGGTCGCAGGCGTGATCAGCCGTTTGCAGACCCGCGATGTGATTGTGGTCGCCCATGCCGGGGTGATTGTCACGCAGGTGCAGCGGGCGCTTGGCGTTACACCGTTTCAGGCCTTGGCCTACAAGATTGATAATCTATCAGTGACCCAACTTGTGCTTGGGCAGGATGGCTGGCGCGCAGGGGTAATCAATCACATTCCGTGATACATCCCCGCGCAAAGCCTGAATTGCCGCTGCAGGTTTCCCCCGCTAAGCCAAGCCAATGCAAAAGGATGCCAGATGCCCTATACCCTTGTGATCGGTGATCGCAGCTATTCCAGTTGGTCGCTGCGCGGATGGCTGCTGTTTGCTGCGTTTGATATTCCCGTCACCACCCGCAAAGTGCGGCTTTATACGGATGAACTGGCAACCATGCTGGCCGCCTACCCCCCTGCCCGCACCGCCCCCACGCTGATCATTGATGACAGTCTGGTGGTGTTCGAAAGCGCCGCCATCGCCGAAGAGCTTGCCAGCCGCCACCCGGATGCCGGGCTTTGGCCCGCTGATCCCAACGCGCGTGCGGTGGCGCGGTCTGTGACGGCCGAAATGCACGCCGGTTTCACCGCCTTGCGCGGCTATTGCCCGATGAACCTGCGCGCTGCCTATACCGATTGCGCACCACCGGCGGATGTTCTGGCCGATCTGGACCGCCTGCAAATCCTGTGGAATTGGGCGCGCGCCACCACCGGGTCCACCGGCCCGTGGCTGTGTGGTGATTATTCCGTGGCCGATGTGTTTTTTGCCCCCGTCGCCACCCGCATTGCCACCTATAACCTGCCGGTCGGCCCCACTGCCGCCGCCTATGTGGCCGCCCATCTTGCGCATCCCGCTTTCCGTCAGTGGCGCGCCATGGGCCATGCTGATGGTGCCGATCAGGATTATTACCACCGCGATTATCCGACAAAGGCATGGCCCGGCCCTGCGCGCCTGCACGCCCGCGCCGTTGACGGCACCCAATCAGAAAACGCCGCCTGCCCTTATTCCGGCAAACTCGTCACCCATGTGCTGGAACTGGACGGCCGCCGCTTTGGGTTCTGCAACGCGTTTTGCCGCGATAAAACTGTGGCCGACCCGGCCGCATGGCCAAAGTTCATGGCCATTTACCAGTCGTAAACCTTTCATCCCTAACCGTTAACCAAGGTAAACGGGGAATGGGAATGGTTGCGCGCGCTTACACGGTGGCGTTTGAGGGGATTGAGGCGAGGATGGTTGAGGTGCAATGCGCCATCTCGCCCGGCCTGCCCAGTTTTTCCCTTGTCGGCCTGCCCGACAAAGCGGTGAGTGAGGCGAAAGAACGCGTGCGCGCCGCTCTGAACGCGATGTCGATCGCGCTGCCATCAAAACGCATCACGATTAACCTTTCCCCGGCTGACCTGCCTAAGGAAGGGTCGCATTTTGACCTGCCCATCGCTATGGCGCTGCTGGCTGCCCTTGAAATCATCCCCAAGGATGAGGTGGAGGGCGTGGTTGCCTTGGGTGAACTATCGCTCGATGGCCGGCTGATTGCCGTCATCGGTGCCCTGCCCGCCGCCATGGCCGCCGCAGAAGGCGACCGATCCCTACTGTGCCCCAAGGCCTGCGGACCCGAGGCGGCATGGGTGGGGGCCACGCAGGTGATTGCCGCGTCGTCGCTGGACGAAGTGATCCGTCACTACACCGGGCGCGGCACCATTGCGCCATCCGAAGCGGGCGAGGTTTCGCACAACCCATCCGCCCGCGATCTGCGCGATGTCAAAGGGCAGGAACGTGCCAAACGCGCATTGGAAATTGCCGCCGCTGGCCGCCACCATGTGCTGATGGTGGGCAGTCCCGGTTCCGGCAAATCCATGCTGGCGGCGCGCCTGCCCGGCATCCTGCCGCCGCTGTCTGCCGTTGAGGCGCTTGAAACCTCCATGGTGCATTCACTGGCGGGCCTGCTGGATGAAGGCGGCATCAGCCGGGTGCGCCCGTTTCGCGAACCGCACCATACCGCGTCAATGGCTGCCATCGTGGGCGGCGGGCGCGGGGCGAAACCCGGTGAAATCAGCCTTGCGCATCACGGCGTGCTGTTCATGGATGAATTCCCCGAATTCCCCCGCACGGTGCTGGAAACCCTGCGCCAGCCGATTGAAACCGGCGAGGTGGTGGTCGCCCGCGCCAATGCCCATATCAAATACCCCTGCCGATTCCTGCTGGTGGCCGCCGCCAACCCCTGCAAATGCGGCTATCTGACCGATCCCGCCCGCGCCTGCGCCCGCGTGCCCGTCTGTGGCGAAGATTACCTTGGCCGCATTTCCGGGCCCCTGATGGACCGCTTTGATCTGCGCATCGAGGTGCCACCGGTGGCCTATACCGATCTTGATCTGCCCGCCTCGGGCGACACCTCTGCCACCGTCGCCGCCCGTGTGGCGCAGGCCCGCGCCGTCCAGACGGCGCGCTTTGCAGGCCATACTGGCATGCACGTCAACGCCGATGCCGAAGGCGAGGTGCTGGATGCCATCGCCAGCCCCGATGCCGATGGCCGCGCCTTGCTCGCGCGTGTGGCGGAACGCTTTGGCCTGACTGCACGCGGCTATCACCGCGTGTTGCGCGTGGCCCGCACGATTGCCGATCTGGACGGGTCAGACCCCGTGCGCCTGCCGCACATAGCCGAAGCCGTAAGCTACCGCGTGAATGTCGGGGGAAAGGCTTGATGAGCGGCCCCGAAAAGGCTGCGCACAAATGCGCCCGCCGCGCGCACCGCCGCATCCGCCTCGGGCAGACGCGCGACCATCAGCTGCCAGGCATGCGGCGTTGCGGGTGACACCTGCAGGGTCACCGCCGCCCCAAACCCATGCAACCGTCGGGCAAGGTTGACAGAATCATCCCGCAGAATTTCGGTATCTGACACCTGCAACAGCACCGGCGGGCAACCCGGATAATCGGCAAACAAGGGCGAGGCGCGCGGATCATCCGCCGGATGCCCGGCCAGCACATGGCCTGCCAGCAGTGCAAAGACTTCGGCAGGCAGCAAAGGATCGCGCAGCGTGTTGGTGATCAACGATGCACTTTTGCCGGTCAGATCAACCCAAGGCGAAAAGGCAACCACCCCTGCAGGCGGCGTGCCCGCTGCACACAGCCGCGAAAGCTGCGCAAAGGCCAGCCCGCCACCGGCACTTTCACCCGCCAGAACGATATCGCGCGGCGCAAGGCCCGTAGCCAACAACGCCGCCCAGGCAGCGTCAGCATCATCCCACGCGGCCGGATATGGGTGTTCGGGCGCAAGGCGGTAATCGGGTAACCACACCGATAGGCCAGTTTCCCGCGCCAGACGGCTGGCAAGGCCGCGATGCGTGGCCGGTGATCCGACAATATAGCCGCCACCGTGAAAATACAGGATCGCCCGCTGCGTTTGCCCGCCGGGCGGATCATACCGCAGCATGGCTGGGGTGGCGGGCACGGGCACAGCTGGGCTGCCGCGGGTCAGAAACAGCCGTGCCGCCAGCAAGAAATCGCGCCGCGCAACGACAGGATCAGTCGTACGGCGCAGGCGCGGCTTGGCAAAGGCGCGAAAAAACGCGGTCAGCAAGGTCAGGCGCAGGCTCATGGCGCGCGCTTGGTCTCGATCACCTCCCAGATGCGGGCGGCGGTGTTGGTGCCGTCAAACCGCTCCAACTCCTGAATGCCAGTGGGTGAGGTCACGTTGATTTCCGTCAGCCAGTCACCGATCACGTCAATGCCCACAAACACCTGGCCCTTGTCGCGCAACGTTGGCCCGATGGCTGCGCAAATTTCCAGATCGCGCGGGGTCAGCCCCACCTTTTCCGGACGCCCACCCACATGCATGTTTGACCGGGTTTCCCCCGCCTGCGGCACGCGGTTGATTGCCCCCACGGGTTCGCCGTTGACCAGAATCACCCGCTTGTCGCCCAGTGCCACCGCCGGCAGGAATTTCTGCACGATCAGCGGTTCGCGGTTGATGCCGGAAAACAGCTCGTGCAGGCTGGACAGATTGCGGTCATCCGGGCCCAGACGGAACACGCCAGCACCGCCATTGCCATACAGCGGCTTCAGAATGATATCGCCATGACGCGCCTTGAAGGCCCGGATAAACCCCAGATCGCGCGCAATCGCCGTCGGCGGGGTCAGATCAGCAAACCGCAGCACCAGCAGCTTTTCCGGGTAATTGCGCACCCAGAACGGATCATTCACCACCAGCGTTTTCGGGTGGATCATGTCCAGCAAATGGTGGTCGTGATATAGCCCATGTCGAACGGCGGGTCCTGCCGCAGCCAGATCACATCGAAATCCGCCAGATCAACCTCGGCCTCCGGGCCGAAGGTCACATGATTGCCGACCTCGCGCCGCAGCGTGATGGGAAAGCCCCGCGCCACCACCCGGCCTTCAACAAACGCCAGTTTGTCGGGCGTATAAAAGAACAGATCATGCCCGCGCTGCTGCGCTTCAAACGCAATGCGAAACGTACTGTCGGCATTGATGTTGATGGCCCCGATCGGGTCCATCTGAAAGGCGATTTTCAAGGGCATCGGCAGGCTCCGGCAAAACAGGCCCCCCTTCATTGCAGCAAGCCGCCTATGGTTGCAATCACCGAACCATCATGCCGTGTAGGCGTTTTCCAGGATTTTGATCGCACCCGTCCCGTCAACTAGGGCCACGTCAAACCGCACGTCCGTCAAACTGCCAAGCGGCTCATCGCCAATGAATTCTTCTGCGGCCAGGTAGATACGCTGAAACTGGCGTGGTGTCAGGTGCAGTGCTGCTTCGGCATGCGTGCGGCTTTGCTTGACTTCGATAAAGATCACCGTCGCGCCATCCCGCACGATCATGTCAATTTCACCCGATTTGCCGCGCCAGCGGCGCGCGGCCATGCTCATCCCCGACCGCACGTATGATTGTGCGACCGATTCTTCGGCGGCAAGGCCCGCATAATAGGACCGCGCCCCGCTCATGTCCGCGCCGAAAGGGTGAGGCCAATCTGATAGGCTTCGCGGCGCGATATGGCATAGGCCTGTGCAACCGATGCTGCGGCATCTTTCAGCGTCATATGTTGCAGCGCAATGCGCAACGCATCAGCAATCGTCACGGCAGACGCCGCTTGCACGGGGGCACGGTCAAGCAGCAGCACGATTTCCCCTTTCAGGTCCCGGTCTGCAATCGCGGCGCAGACATCCTGTGCTGTGCCCCTGATCACTTCTTCAAATCGTTTGGTCAATTCCCGGCACAGCACGACCCGCCGGTCCGCCCCATGTGATACCATCACCGCGGTTAACAATCGGTGAATGCGCTTTGGGCTTTCATACAGAATAACAGTCGCCTGCTGTGGTGCCAGTTCGGTCAGAAAACTGACGCGGGCCTTTTCGGTGGTCGGTGGAAAACCGGCAAACAGGAACCGATCAGTGGGCAACCCCGCCACCATCAGCGCGCACAGCACGGCAGATGCGCCGGGCGCTGCAAGCACCGGCACACCCGCCTCGATTGCAGCATTGGCCAGTTGATACCCCGGATCGGCAACCAGCGGTGTGCCAGCCTCGGACGCATAGGCGACCGATTTGCCATCAATCAGCGCTTGCACCAGTTTCGGGCGGGCGGCCTGCCAGTTATGTTCATGAAAGGCCACAAGCGGACGTTTGCCAAGCGCGATACCGTGGATTTCCATCAGGTGGCGCAGCGTGCGGGTATCTTCGGCGGCCAGCACCTCGGCACCCGCCAGCACATCAAGCGCGCGCAAGGTGATGTCGCGTGCGGCCCCGATGGGTGTTGCCACGAAATGCAGACCTGCGGGCACGGCGCGCAGGTGCGACATGGCAATTGTCGTGGTCAGTGGATTGCTGATGACCAAGGGACTTCCTGACAAGTTTACAACGCCCGCACTTCCGCTATACAATATTGATCTGCTGATCGCATTGTTGTGGGGTACGCCATGTTGTCCGTTTTGATCCGGGCCTGCAAGTCGCTGGGCCAATTTGTGCTCGTTATCGTTGCGTTGGCCGGGCTTGCGGCCTGCGTGCCGGCAGGGGGCAGTGGTGGCGGTCCGCGGCTGGATACAGCTGCACCCGTGCCGATTGCCCTTCTGGTACCCGCAGGATCAGGGTCTGCGCAGGATGAATTGCTTGCGCGGAACCTTGTCAACGCAGCCAGATTGGCCATTTCCGATCTGACGGGTGCCCAGGTGGATTTGCGCGTGTACAACACTGCCGGCTCACCCGATCAGGCTGCGGCCATGGCCGTAAAGGCCGTCAACGAAGGCGCTGTGCTGATCCTTGGGCCGCTGAACGGGATTGAGGCGAATGCAGCAGGCAATGCCGTGGCCGCCAGCGGTGTCAATGTATTGTCATTTTCGAACAATGCTGACGTGGCCGGGGGCAATGTCTTTGTGCTGGGCACGACATATCCGAATATTGCGGCGCGGCTGGCCAATTACGCCGTGCGCAACGGATCACCGCGTATTGCCATCGTGCACGATCAGGATGTGGCCGGTAACGCAGGCCGTGCAGCGATGGAGGCGGCGATTGGCCGGGCCGGCGGCACGGTTGCGGGCGTGTTCAGCTATGAGCTTTCGCAGAACGGGATCGCCTCGGCAGGCCCTGGCATTGCCGACCGCGTGCGCAATTCCGGCGCGAATGCGGTGTTTCTGACGGCCACGCCGGTGGGGGCGCTGCCGCTGATCTCGCAGACGCTGCGCGACAATGGCGTGACCCCGGACATGCAGCGGTTTATCGGCATCAGCCGCTGGGATACCCCGCGTGAAATCCTGTCATTGCCGGGTGTGCAGGGGGGGTGGTTCACCCTGCCCGATCCGACACGCTATCCACAATTCGTGCAGCGTTATCAGGCGGCCTATGGTGCGGCGCCCGAACCGATTGCCGCATTGGCCTATGACGGGATCGCCGCGGTGGGCGCATTGATCCGGCAAGGCAACGGAAATGCGTTCAGTGCAGCGGGGCTGACGCAGAACGCCGGGTTTGAAGGGGTCAGCGGGATTTTCCGGTTTCGTACGGATGGCACCAATGAACGTGGTCTTGCGGTCATGCAGGTGCAAAACGGCAGCGCCGTTGTGGTTGATCCGGCCCCCCGCAGCTTTGGTGGGGGCGGGTTCTGATAACGCCGCTTCAGGCTGATGCCCCTCACGGCGTGGCGGTACCGGCACATGACCGCGCGCTGCACAGCACCTTTGGGGCTGCAGGCAGCGATCAGTCGCTGCTGCGTGCTGTTACGGCAGACCTGCAGGGCGTGAATGATGCGAAAGTGGCCCGCGCCATTGCCGTGCGTCACCTGCTTGCGTTCCGGGTTGCGGCAACAGCCCATCTGACGGCGGTGTTTGCGCAAGGCCCGACTGCGGCGCGGCCCTTTACGACGGCGTTGTCAGACCTGACCGACACGCTGGTGCGCTGCGCCTTTGCCGTGGCCACCCGGCACCTTCACCCGTTGCCCAACCCCACTGATTCCGAACGCGTTGCCGTGGTGTCTGTCGGGGGGTACGGGCGTGCCGAAATGGCCCCGGCATCAGACGTTGACCTGCTGTTCCTGACGCCGTGGAAGGTCACGCCTTGGGCGGAATCTGTCATTGAATCCATGCTGTACATGCTGTGGGACCTGAAGCTGAAGGTGGGCCATGCCAGCCGCACCGTCAAAGATTGCCTGCGCCTTGGGCGTGAAGACATCACCATCCGCACAGCGCTGCTGGAGCACCGGTTCATTACGGGTGACCAACGGCTGGCCACCGAACTGGGTGACAAGTTATGGAGCGATCTGTTTCGCGGTACCGGCCCAGAATTCATTGAGGCCAAGCTGTCTGAACGCGCTGAACGTCACCGCAGGCAGGGGGGGCAGCGCTATGTGCTGGAACCCAATGTCAAGGAAGGCAAAGGCGGGCTGCGCGATCTGCAAACCCTGTACTGGATCGGCAAATACCTGCACCGCGTGCCCTCGGCCGACGGGCTGGTTGGCGCGGGTCTGCTCAGCCGCGATGAGTTTGATGCCTTTGCCCGTGCCGAAGATTTTCTGTGGGCGGTGCGCTGCCATCTGCATCTGGTCACAGGGCGCGCGATGGACCAGCTGACCTTTGATCTGCAGGTCGAGGTTGCAAGGCGCATGGGCTATGCCGATGCAGGCGGGCGCCGCGAAGTGGAAATCTTCATGCAGGATTATTTCCGCCATGCCACCCGCGTGGGCGAATTGACCCGCGTGTTCCTGACCGAACTTGAGGCCCGCCATGCCAAAGGCGAAGCGCGCCTGTTGGGATTTTTGCGGCGCAACAAACCGGTGGGGGCCGGGCTGAAACTGGTGCAGGGGCGCATTGATGCGGTGGATCCGGCGGCGTTTCTGGCCGACAAGCTGAACCTGCTGCGGGTGTTCGCCGAGGCCTTGCGCACCGGGTACCTGTTGCACCCCAATATCATGCGGCTGGTGGCAGCCAACCTGCACCGCATTGACGAAGACATGCGCGATGATCCCGAAGCGGTGCAGATATTTCTCGACCTTTTGCTAAAACACGGCAACCCTGAACGTGCGCTGCGCCGGATGAACGAGTTGGGGGTGCTTGCGGCGTTCATTCCCGAATTCGAACCCATCGTCGCGATGATGCAGTTCAACGTTTACCACCACTACACGGTGGACGAACATATCATCCAGACCATCAGCACGCTTGCGCAGATCGAACGGGGCGAGCTGACCGAAGAGCTGCCTGTCGCATCGGGCATTCTGCAAGACGGCATCAACCGCAAGGTGCTGTTCGTGGCGCTGCTGATGCATGATATCGGCAAGGGCCGCCCCGAGGATCATTCGATCCTTGGCGCGCAGATTGCGCGGCGCGTGGCCCCGCGGCTGGGGCTGACGTCGGATGAAACCGAAACGGTGGACTGGCTGGTGCGCTACCACCTGCTGATGAGCGATATGGCGCAAAAGCGCGATATCGGCGATCCGCGCACGGT
>JAYUZO010000026.1:0-10127 GCA_043751715.1 Rhodobacterales bacterium
CCAATCGCTCCCTTAAAGTTTTCAGGCGGATGCGCCGCATGCTCCAACGCCTCCCACGCCACCTCCAGGAACTGGCGATGCTGCGGGTCCATGATCGCCGCTTCTTTCGGCGAAAAGCCAAAGAAATCAGCGTCGAAATGTGCAAAATTATCCAGCATAGCCGCCGCTGGCACATAGTTGGCCTTGCGCAGCCGCGCAGCACTTTCGCCTGCCGCCAGCAATTCAGCCTCGCTCAGATGCCGGATGCTTTCCACACCCGCCACGAGGTTCGCCCAATAGGTCGCAACATCAGGCGCGCCCGGCAAATGCGCCGCCATCCCGACGATGGCAATGTCGGTGTCACTGATCCCGTTGGTCATTCACCCGCCCTGCGCCGCACCGGCCAAACTGCCTTCCAAGATGGCGACAGCACCTTACCCAAAGGTAAATCAAATTGGCCTGATTTGACACCCTGCCAACACCCGTTCCCGGACAATCCCGCATCCGTGACCAATGCCACGGTTTTGCCACAATCCGGACACAAACGCGCGGGGAAAAAGGCACGGAATACTACCAGTGCCCCGCACCCACCCCGCGCGCCATCTTGATCTGTGCATTCAGGTAAACAATCAGATCAAAGCCAACGCCCAGAATCTTCAACAAAACCCGCCGTGGCAGGCTGTGCCCCAGCATGCGCCGCCCGAACCGTTTGACAGCAAAATGCAGCGGCACATAGGCATAGGGCAGGCGCGGCAGACGCAGCCGCAACACGCCCGTCAGCCAGTCTTCGTCCGCCGCCGCCCGTGAAACCTCGCGCGCGATACGTTCAAACCCTTCGGCCTTCAGATGCCGGAACACCGCCGCATTGATCGCCGATCCCACCACCAGCCGCGTCTGATGCCGGATCAGCCCAGCTATCGTGCGCTCGGACGGGTAGATGTGCCATGCACCATCCAGCCCGTCGATGCGCCCGTCATCATCTGCCGCCGTGAACCGGTCCGTCACCACCATAGCATGCAGGAAACCATCTTCCACCGGCAGGCCGATTGGCAGGATGTACCGCCGCGCCGCCGCCCCCGGCATCGCATAGAACTGCCCACAGATTGATGTGCGCCAGTCATCCAGCCCCCCCGCCGATGCTGCGATCAACCGCTGCACCATGCCTTGCGGCCCTTCAATGGCAATATCCTTGACCGGTTCGCTGTTCAGCACATGCAGGTCAGTCCGCGCCAGCACGCCGTCTACCAGTCGCCCCACAGCCCCCACATCCGGCCAGCGAATGCCCGTATCGCAAAACACCAGCACATCCGCATCCCGCCGCGCCAGATGATGCACGAACTGGTTCCACGTGCGTGACTTGCCCCCCTCGGCCAACGCGTGCACCCGGAACCCTTCTGGTGCGGAAAGCTGAGCGCGTGGCACCGTGTCATCACTACACCCGTTGCACAGCACATGCACCTGCACATCATACCCCGGCCCGCACACATCCTGCCCCGCCAGATGTGCCAGCATATCCGCGATCACCGCGCCTTCATTCTGCGCGAAAAGCCCGATGTCCACCCGCACGCCTGCCATCAGATCACCGTCCGGCTGGGCCGCCCTGCATGCAGCCCTTCACGCCACAGCACCGCTTTGCCTGCCCGCCGCGCCCGCGCCATGCCCTCGGCACGGCCCAAAAGGCCGCCTGCCATCATCCATGTCAGCGGGATCAGGGTCGCATTCGGCAGCATGTCAATCATGTTGGCCGCCAGCAGCAGCGCCATCCCCGCCACATAAGGCGAAAACGCTGCACTGCGCTGCACCAACCCCTCGCGCCCCAACAGGATCAGCGGCAGCGCCAGCAGGCCATATTGCGCGATATAACCAAGCCAGCCGTAAATCCCCAAAACAATGATCCACGCCCCATCCGCAATCGTGATCGCCCGCCCGGTGACAGGATCCAGGATCAGGTTGCGCCCGTATCCGCCCCAGCCAAACAGTGGCTTTTCCGCCGCCCGCACCAGCAGGCGCTGTTCATTATCAATCCGGAATTGCAGTGAATACGCGCGTTCGGCACTGATATCTTGTGCAAATCCAACAATGCTGTCCACCGGCACCAGCCCCGCCCCCCGCAACGCCGGATAGGCGATCACGATCAGCGCCACCGCTGTGGCCGCAAGGACCTGCCACCGCCGCCCCACCAGAAACAGCACCGGGATCAGCGCCAGACCATAAACCAGTGCCCCTGCGCTTTTGCACAGGATCAGCACCGCCAGCAGATACAGCGCCACGCCCAGTTGTTTGGGCCGCGCCGGGGCCGGCCCCACCCGCAATGCAATCAGCGCCGCCACCACGCACATCAGCGCAAAGAAGGCCGTCCACAGCCCATGCGGCAAAAACACCACCGGGCGATAGCCGCCAAACCGGATGGTCTGGAAAAAGTCATGCTGGAAGAACCCGTAAATCCAGATGTTCACCTGCGGCGACACCTGCATTTCCAAAAGCATCGGCAGCGAATAGGCCAGCCCCGCCACCACATAGGCCGCAAAGATGGCCTTCATCGCCGCGTCCGTCGCCAGATACCGCCGCGCCAGAAAATACGGCAGCAGCGCAATCAGCTGGTTTGTCACGGCCGCCACACTGTCATACAGCCGCAGCGCCTGCACATCGCCCGCCACAATCGGCACCACCTCGCGGTTGGTCAGCACCGTGGCAAACGGGCTGACCACAAACATCAGGATGAACAGCTGCCCCAACCGGTTGTCCGGCAAAATCGGCACCCGATCACGCAGCACGAACAGCACAATGGCCAGTGCCGCCAGCGACGGGATCGAATATTTGTCCAGATCGGGCACAACAGGCAGGTTGAACGCCGCAATTGGTGGCAACAGCAAATACCCCGCCAGCAGCGTCCAGATCAGCGCACGGGCCGGGTCCATGCGGGTAAACAGCACATAGCTGACCAGCGGCCAGATCCCCAGCATCAGATAGGCAAAGGCGTTCGGGGTAACTTCGGGCAACGGCACTATCCTTGCGGGTCTGGATCCTTGGCAGGTCTGACGGGCACATAGCCGCCCTTCTGGGCGATTATAGGGCAAAGCCGCATCATTGGGCCAGAACCACGCGGTATTGTTGCACATCTGCGGGCAAGTCCGTGCCGGAAACGCTGTGTTGCGCGGGGCATTGCGGCCACGGGGGGTGCAGACGGGCCAAGCCATGCTACACCGTCGCCACGTCTTCAGTTGGAATATCCAGTGCAGTTTCGATTCGCCGCTACCACGATCACCGTCAATCTGCCTGACCGCCCCGCCCTGCTGGCCGCCGTGCAGGATAAATTCTGCGCCCGTGCAGGTTTTGCACTGGCCACGATCAACCTTGATCACCTTGTCAAACTGCGCGCGTCGGCTGCGTTCCGCACCGCCTATTCCGCGCAAACCATGGTCGTGGCCGATGGAAACCCCATCGTCTGGCTGTCACTGCTTGCCCGCCGCCCTGTTGCCCTTGTGCCGGGGTCGGACATGGTGCTGCCACTGGCCCGGCTTGCCGCTGCCGAAGGCGTGGTCGTCGCACTTGTCGGGTCATCTGATGCCAGCCTTGCCGCTGCCACCGCACATCTGACCCAGGAAATTCCCGGCCTGACCATCAGCCTGCAAATCGCACCGCCCTACGGGTTTGATCCCACCGGGCCCGCCGCCGATGCCATTCTGTCGCAGCTGGCAGCCGCAAAGGCAGGGTTGTGCTTCATCGCCCTTGGCGCGCCCAAGCAGGAACTGTTCGCCGCCCGTGGCCGTGCCCTTGCCCCGGATGTGGGCTTTGCATCGGTGGGGGCTGGCCTTGATTTTCTGGGCGGATCGCAGGCCCGTGCGCCCGCATGGGTGCGCGCCATCGCGATGGAGTGGCTGTGGCGTGCGTTGTCCAGCCCGCGCCGCATGATCCCGCGCTATGCCGCCTGCGCCGCAATCCTGCCCGGTCAGGTGCTGGCCGCGTGGCGTCAGCGCGCCTGATCACTTGTATTCGATCAGCCCACGACCCCGTCCGCGCAACCGCCCCAGCGTGAACTGCACCGCACCCCAGCATTCCGCAAACTTGCCCAGCACCGTCAGCCCCGCCTGCCGCCACCCCATCCGGCGCGACAGGCGCGCTACTTGCAGCGGGTAAACCGCCGCCAGAAACACCCCCCCCACGGGTTCTATCAGCCCCGCCAGCACAATGATCACCGGCAGGCCCGCACCCCAAACCACCGCCCGCCGCACCTCACGCACCCAGTGCCGCTCTGGCCCCGCCCCATGCAAATACGCCCCTTCCGCAAAGGCATGCCCTGCCCGCACCGCCCTGCGCCACCACTGCCCAAACTGCGTGATCGCCGCATCGTGCAACGTCATCTCCGCCGCTATCCGCCAGACCTGCCCCCCCCCCGCCCGCAGGCGCACACACAACTCCGGCTCTTCGCCCGCAATCAGCCCGTCGCGGAACCCGCCCACGCTGCGCACCGCCGCAAGGCGCATCAGTGCATCGCCACCACAGGCGCGGGCCAGCCCCACCGGCGTATCCCATTCCGCATCGCACATCGCGTTGTAAACCGACGCCCCCGTAAACCGCTCTCGCCGGCGCCCGCACACCACCGCCGCCGCCGGATGCGCCTCAAACGCCGCTAGCGCCGCCCCCACGAACCCCGGTTGCAGCGCGCAATCGCCGTCCAGCAGCAGCACGAAATCCGCCCCCTCTAGCAGCGCCATCCCCGCATTGCGCGCCCGCGCTGCCGTGAACGGCTGCGCCATATCCAGCGTCACCACCTGCGCCCCGACCGCCATCGCCGCCGCCACCGACCCATCGGTTGATCCGCTGTCGACATAGACCATCCGCCGCACATGCCCCGTAACTGACCCAAGGCAGGCCACCAGCCGCGCGCCTTCGTTGCGGCCAATGATCACCGCATCCACCACCCGTGCTTTCGAATCAGTCACACCGCCCTGCCCCATGCCACTGCCAACACCCCCAACGCTACGGCGCTTTTGCCGTACCGACAAATGGCAGAACTGTGGCCAAAGCGCGGCAAATCCGTGCCACCCTTTCATTTTCCAACCTGATCTGTTAGCCAATCATCATGTTGGGCGGGGGCCCGTGCGATTCTGTCACCATGGCTGCCTTGCGTGGCCAGCACAGCATCAGCGGTCCGTCGTGTTCGGGCAACCGGGCGCAATCTTTGTTTGCTGGCAGCAATATCTGCCAACCGCAGGAGGCCCAGTTCGCATGCCGAACCACCATATGTTGACGCAGCAAACGGGCCGTACAGCGGATATAGGCATGCTTGAAGGCAGGATGATGATGAAGTCAGATCGCACCAAAGCCCAGCAGGATGCCCGCGATCTGCGCGCTGGCGTATCTGTTTTCCGCCCCGGTCAGCCTGTATCACACCCCGCCATCACCATTGATCAGCGCACCGGGCACGAAATCTTTGCCGTCCCACAGGTGTTTACCCCCATCCCCGCCAGCCGCGTGTGGGATTCCATCAGCCCGATCAGCCTGGATGCCGCCCGCCTTTCCGGAAACGGACTGTTTACCCAAACCAGCACAAATCCCGCCGTTTCCGTGTTTGACATGTTGCGCACCCGCCTGTTGCAGGCCCTGCGCGAAAAGGGCTGGCAGCGCATTGCCATCACCTCGCCCACGCATGGGTGCGGCAAATCCTTTGTCGCCGCCAACCTTGCCCTGTCGCTGTCGCGCCTGCCTGCCACCCGCAGCATCCTGATGGATCTGGAACTGCGCCGCCCGCATCTGGCCGGCATCTTTGGCATGGACGACGCGGCCCCCCTGCGCGAATTTCTGTCCGGCGAACAGCCGCTGGAAAGCCATTTCCGCCGCTTTGGCAAAAACCTTGGCCTTGCCCTGAATGGTGAGGCGGTCGAAGACCCCGCCACGGTGCTGCAAGACCCCGACACCGCCATGGCGCTGGAGGCCATGATCGCCCAGTTGCAACCCGATGCCGTGATCTATGATCTGCCCCCGGCCCTGGTATCAGATGACGTGATGTCGATGATCCCGCAGATTGATGCCGTGCTGCTGGTCGTTGATGGCACACGCTCCACCGCCGATGAGATCAAGGCCACCGAACGCATGCTGAATGGCCATGTGCCCCTGATGGGCGTGGTCCTGAACCGCGCGCAGGACCGCCGAAGCGGTTTTGGCAAGGTCTAGGTTCAGCGCATGGGCCATATTCAAACGCTGGATGACCTGATCAGCTTTTTGATCCGCCGCCGCATGGTGATTGTCGCCATCACCGTGCTGGGTGTGGCCCTGTCTATTCTGGTCGCCAAATCGCGGCCCAAAACCTATGAAACCTCTGCCGTCATTCAGGTGCTGTCACCCGTCGTGGCCGAAGGTTCGGGTGTGCAGGCCGCCGGGTCTGCCGAACAGTTGCAGATCATCGAACAGCAGCTTACCACGCGTGAGGCGCTGATTGCCCTGATGGAACGCCACGGCATCTACGCCGATCTGACCGGCCTGTCGCTGGACCAGAAGGTTGGCCTGTTGCGCACCGCCGTCACGTTTCAGCAGGTGGCCAGTGCCGCCCCGCAAACCTTTGGCACCGCCCCGCGCGTATCCGCCCTTATCATCACCGCCCGTCTGGGCGACGCCGAACAGGCCGCCCGCGTGGCCAATGATTTCGCCCAAAGCATGCTGGACATGGGCACCGCCGGGCAATCCAGCCGGGCCGAAACGAATTTCCGCTTTTTTCAGGAAGATGAAGCCCGCCTGCGCACCGCGATTGAGGGTCTGGAAGACGAAATCGCCACCTACCGCAACGCCAATGCCGAAGCGCTGCCCAGCATTGAAAACGCGCGCCAGGATGAACTGGTCAGCGTCGAATCCGATCTGCGCGATCTGGATCAGTCCATTGTCGCGCTGACCAGCGAACTGGCCGCCATTCAGGGCCTGCAAACCATCCGCGCCACCGACCGCCGCCGTCTAGACGAAATCACCGCCGCACTTGCGCAGTTTCAGGCCCAGCGTGCCGCCTTGGCTGACCGGCAGGCCAGCATCGCCACCGCCATGTCCCTGACACCCGAGGTGGAGCGCACGCTGCGCAGCTTTGAACGCGATCTGCAGCAATTGCAGGATCAGTACACCGTGGTCAGCCGCCGTCTGGCCGAGGCTGAAACCGATCTGCGCATCGCATCGCAACAGCAAGACGAACGGTTTTCCCTGCTGGAACGCGCGATTACGCCCGAATTTGCCTTGGGCGGCGGTGCGAAAAAGCTGGCCGCCGCTGGCGCAATTGCCAGCCTGCTTGCCGCCATCGGCATTGCCTTTCTGCTTGATCTGATCCGCCCCGTGGTCCGGACCGAAGCACAGATGATCCGCGAGTTGGACCTGCGCCCGGTGATTTCCATTCCCGAACTGTCGCTTGGGGCTGCGAAAACCGCCCCCGCAACTGATGACCAGAACACCCTGTCACGGCTGGCCGTCTATGCCAGCCTGCTGGTGCTGGCCCTTGTGGTCGTGGCGGTGTCGGTCGTCTGAATTGCAATCGCCGCGCAGGTGGCGCGGCGGTGCAGGCCTTTCAGCGCAATCTCAATACCCGGTCGCGTTCAACACCACGTTCACCGTACGCCACAGCACCTGCAGGTCTTGCGTCAGCGTCACCTGCGCCTCATAGGCGGCATCAAATTCGGCCCGTGCGGCAAAGGTGGTGCGGTTGCGCCCCGCTGTCTGCCACAGCCCCGTAATGCCCGGCCGCAGCGCGTAATAGGCCGTGCCCGGATACATCTCACGCTGGTTCGGCATCATCGGGCGCGGACCGACCAAACTCATGTCGCCCCGCAACACGTTCCACAACTGCGGCAATTCATCCAGCGATGACCGCCGCAAGAACCGCCCCAACCGTGTGATCCGCGGATCATTCCGCAGCTTTTGCGTCGTATCCCATTCCAGGCGCGCCGCAGCATCGGCCTGCAAATGCGCCTCCATCAGCGCATCCGCATCGCGCACCATGCTGCGCAGTTTCCACATTCGAAAGCGGCACCCGCCCATGCCCACGCGGTCTTGTGTGTAAAACGGCTGCCCACCCCGGCAGGCCACGGCAAGCGCAAGCCCGCCAATCAGCGGCACCACCACGAGTGCGGCCATCAGCACGGCGCACAGATCAAACGCACGCTTGAACCCACGCCGGTAAATGCCATGTCGCATTTTGCGCGGCACTGCGGCAACAGCAGAGACAGACACAGCCAAAGCGGCTGGAAACTCTTGAAATCGCAGGGTCATTGTTAACGAATTCCCAACCATTGACGCAAGTTACGACGCTGCGATGCTGCGCAATTCCCTTTCGTCTTAATACTCTCGTGATGAACGAGGATCTTCCGGCAGTCCATTCCAGCACCCATATCAAGGCGCCCCCATGGATCAGCTTACATGAAGCATACGGGCCTTGGCGACGGGGCTTGCCATGATTTAACCATGTTCCTGCCACGTTTCACCCGGTTATTTTCGCCCGGTAAAGCCTTGGGTAGAGGCGCCTTGCAGACACAGCAACCATAGATTGCAAACCATCTCTGCCCTCGAAATGCGGGTGAAATTGATTCGAATTGTTAACGCATCCCCGGAATCGCAATTCCCGCAGGATCGCCTCTTTGCGCAAACGCGCGATGCATTGTTATTGTTTCCGCTTTCGCATCAACGGGGCGGCGTCAGGATTGCGCTGGCTGGTCATGGCCGCAAAGATCAGGGTGCCAAGGCTGCCGATCACCGCATAGGCCAGCAGCACCGTCATGGCGGCGTGCCCGCCAGCCCATACCATCAGCGCGCCCAAAAGGCCCATCAGGATACCGCTTCCCACCGATGCCAGGATCATTCTGCCCTCATGGTTCTTGTCCGGATGCGCAACTTGCGGCCCGCAGGCGATCATCGTCACAACAACACTAACAATTTGGAAACAATACTAGCCTGAAAATAGCGGGATCGCTTTCAAACCTGCCCAAAAGCACAGCAGTCCGGCGGATTCCCGCACGCGGGCGTTGCACATTTGCGCCAGATCCTGCGCTATTCTGCCAGAATTGACGTCAGGTACCGCCCGTAATCGTTCTTGGCAAACACCGCCGCCCGCGCCTCAACCGCGGCCCGGTCGATCCAGCCGGCGCGAAACGCAATTTCATCCGGGCAGCCCACCTGCAGCCCTTGCCGCGCCTGCAACGTGCGCACAAAGTTGCCCGCGTCCAGCAAACTGCCATGCGTGCCGGTATCCAGCCAGGCATAGCCCCGGCCCATCTTTTCCACAGCCAGCAGCCCATCGCCCAGATAGCTTTCCAGCAGGTCCACAATCTCCAACTCACCCCGCGCCGACGGGCGCACCTGTGCCGCCCGCTCCGACGCCGTGCCATCCAGAAAATACAACCCCGTCACCGCGTAATGCGATGGCGGCTTGGCTGGTTTTTCCACAATGCCCGTCACGCGGCCATCCGCATCAAACGCCACCACGCCGTAGCGTTCAGGGTC
This sequence comes from Rhodobacterales bacterium, assembly GCA_043751715.1. GTDB lineage: Bacteria > Pseudomonadota > Alphaproteobacteria > Rhodobacterales > Rhodobacteraceae > JAAFHS01. The sequence goes on from JAYUZO010000026.1 coordinate 9,448, forward strand.
AGCCACGCGGTAGCCGAACACGGTGCCCCCGGTATCGCGCGCGCCTGCCGCTGCCAGCACCTCGGGCAGGCCATGGCCGAAAAAGATATTGTCGCCCAGCACCATCGCCGACGGCGCGCCTGCCAGAAAATCCTGCGCCAGGATATACGCCTGCGCCAACCCATCCGGGCTTGGCTGCACGATATAGGTCAGGGCCAGCCCCCACTGCGCGCCATCGCCCAGCAGGCGCTGAAACTGCGTCTGATCATCGGGCGTCGTGATGATCGCAATTTCGCGGATGCCCGACAGCATCAGCACGGACAGCGGGTAATAGATCATCGGCTTGTCATAAATCGGCAGCAGCTGTTTTGACACGCCCATGGTGATCGGCCACAGCCGCGTGCCTGATCCGCCCGCCAGGATAATACCTTTCCGCGTCATGCCAACTCCTTGATGATATCGCACAGCGCCGCGCGCCAATCCGGCCGGGCAATACCAAAGTCTGTTTCGGTCGCCCTACAATCCAGCCGCGAATTCAGCGGGCGCAGGGCGGGTGTGGGGTAAGCGGATGATGGAATGTCATTCACCGCACAAGCCAACCCCGCTGCATCCATGATTGCGCGCGCAAAATCAGCCCAGCTGGCATCCGGCGCGCCCGCAAAATGATAGGTGCCACCCGTGTGGCCATCTTTCAGCGCCGC
>JAYUZO010000027.1:0-14642 GCA_043751715.1 Rhodobacterales bacterium
CTCCAGCGTCGCGGTACAGCGCGCCGCAAGGAACCACTTGCCGCAGCCATAGGCATGCCGCCAGCGTTCGAAATGCACGCCCTTGGGGTTTTTGCGCGCGAACATGTAGGCCTCAAACTCGGCATCCGTTGATCCGGGGCCAAAGCGCTTCAAATGCGCCTCATAGCCGGGGGCGAGTTCGGTTTCATCGGCGCGGATACCGCAGTAGGGGCATTCAAGGGTTAGCATTCGTCATCTCCCTGACTGCGACGGCAGTAGCCGGGCAGGAAAAGTTTTCAGAAAACTTTTCGCAAAATCCTTCTGAAGGATTTTTGATCTTACCCCCAGCCATCAATGCGCCACCCCCGCCGCCACCGACTCATCAATGAACTGCCCCTCGCGGAACCGCCCAAGACCAAACGCCGCCGCCAGCGGCCCCGGCTCGCCCTTGGCCATCAGCTCTGCCATCGCCCAGCCTGACCCCGGTATCGCCTTGAACCCCCCCGTGCCCCAACCGCAGTTGATGAAACACCCACCCAGCGGCGTTTTGGAGATGATGGGTGAACGGTCGCCTGTCATATCCACAATCCCGCCCCACTGCCGCAGCATCTTGAGGCGTGACAGCATCGGGAACGTCTCGATCAGCGCGCGCAGCGTTTCCTCGATGTGGTGGAAAGACCCGCGCTGCGTGAAATTGTTAAAACCGTCCGTCCCCCCGCCAATCACCATTTCGCCCTTGTCAGACTGGCTCATATAGCCATGCACCGTGTTGGCCATCACCACCACATCCATGCAGGGCTTGATCGGCTCTGACACCAAAGCCTGCAGCGCCACAGCCTCCACCGGCAGGCGGAACCCCGCCATATCCGCCACTTGGCCAGAATGCCCCGCCACCACGATGCCAAGTTTTTTGGCACCGATAAAGCCCTTGGTCGTCTCAACCCCCGTCACCTGCCCGGCCCCAGAGCGCACCCCCGTCACCTCGCACTGCTGGATGATGTCCATCCCCATGGCAGAACACGCCCGCGCATAGCCCCATGCCACCGCATCATGCCGCCCCGTCCCACCCCGCGCCTGCCACAAGGCCCCCAGCACCGGGTAACGCGGGCCGTCAATGTTCAGGATCGGGCACAGTTCTTTCACACGCTGCGGCGTGATGAATTCTGTCGTGACCCCCTGCAATGCATTCGCATGGGCGGTACGCAAATAACCCCGCACCTCATGATGGGTCTGCGCCAGCATCATCACGCCGCGCGGCGAAAACATCATGTTGTAGTTAAAATCCTGCGACAGTGTTTCATATAAGGAGCGTGATTTTTCATAGATCGCCGCCGACGGGTCCTGCAGATAGTTTGACCGGATGATCGTGGTATTCCGCCCGGTATTCCCGCCCCCAAGCCAGCCTTTTTCGATCACCGCCACATTGGTGATGCCGAAATTCTTGCCCAGATAATAGGCTGTGGCCAACCCATGCCCGCCTGCCCCCACGATCACCACGTCATAGGCAGCTTTCGGCTGGGCCTTGGCCCAGGCCCGGTCCCAGCCCGTATGATTGCGCACGGCCTCGCGCGCGATGGCAAAGACGGAATAGCGTTTCATGGGCGTGTCCCTCGTTGGCCAACGTGCCGGGTATAGCCCGGCCATCGCCACACGCAATGGGACAAAACGGACACCAAAAGCGCCGGATGCGACGCTTGGGCAGACTGCATCCGCAGGGGTTTTGCTGGGCAGGAAAACCAACTACATGGAGGGCATGATAGTGGGATGGCAGTTCTGGCTGGTTGCAGGGGCAATGGTTGCGGCATGCGCATGGGTGCTGCTGCGGCCACGGCATGCGCGCACCGATACGTCACCGGGTGCGGTGGCGCTGTACCGCGCACAACTGGCAGAAATTGAGCGTGATCTGAAGCGGGGCACTTTGGCCGGGGCCGAGGCCGCGCGGCTGCGGCTGGACGTGTCGCGCCGGTTGCTGGACGCGGACAAGGCGCAGGTGGCACCGGTGGCCGGAAGTGACGGGCGTGGCGTGATGCTGGTGCTGATTGCGCTGGCACTTGGCGCATCGTTTGCAGGCTATCTGTGGCTGGGTGCGCCGCTTTACCCTGATCTGCCGTTGGCCGCACGCATTGCGGCGGCGGAAGAGTTGCGCGCCGCCCGCCCCGATCAGGCAACAGCCGAGGCGCGGGTGACCCTGCCCGCGCCGCTGACACCGGATGCCGATTTCGCCGCATTGCTGAACCGGTTGCGCACCGCCGTCGCGGCCCGTCCGGATGATGTGACAGGCCTTCGCCTGCTGGCACAAAACGAGGCGAGCCTTGGCAATTTTGCCGCAGCACGCGATGCGCAACTGGCGCTGATTGCGGCCAAGGGTGCGGCTGTGACGGCGCAGGATCATGCGGGGCTGGCCGAACTGATGGTGGCGCTGGCGGACGGCTATGTGTCGCCACAGGCCGAAGATGTGCTGACCCGCGCCTTGACACTGGATGCAGGCAATCCCACGGCGCGCTTTTATGCCGGGCTGATGATGGGTCAGGTCGGGCGCTATGATCTTGGGTTTCGCATGTGGCAGCCCTTGGCCGATGGCCCCGCAGAGGCCAACTGGATGCCCGCCTTGCGCGCGCAAATGCCCGATATGGCGGCGCGGGCGGGTGTGGCGTTTGAGATGCCCGGCCCGTCGGCGGCAGATATTGCCGCTGCCCAAGACATGACGCCGGAAGACCGCAGCGCGATGATCAGCGGAATGGTCGATCAGCTGTCCAGCCGTCTGGCCGCAGAAGGTGGCCAGGTCGAAGACTGGGTGCGGCTGATTGATGCGCTGCAGGTGCTTGGCCAGACCGAACGGGCAGACACGATCATCGCCGAGGCACGCGCCGCGTTTGGTGACAGCGCCGATGCCATGGCGGCCATCAACGCGGCCAGCGTGCCATGATCTGCACCACCCTGCCCGATTTCATGGCCAGCCTGCCTGCAAACCGCGCCATTGCTGGGCTTGATCTGGGCGACAAGACCATAGGCGTCGCCCTGTCAGACCTGCGCCGGGTGGTGGCAAGCCCGGTCGAAACCATTCGCCGGATCAAGTTTACGGCCGATGCCGCCACCCTGCTGGCCCTGCTGACGGCACGCGGCGCGCAGGGGATTATCCTAGGCTTGCCGTTGAACATGGATGGCAGTTCCGGCCCGCGCGTGCAGGCAACGCAGGCCTTTGCCCGCAATCTGGAACGGCTGACCACGCTTCCCATCGCCTTCTGGGATGAACGGCTATCCACCGTTGCGGCAGAAAGGGCACTGCTGGAGGCGGATGCGTCACGAAAACGTCGGAAAGAGGTGATCGATGCGGTGGCGGCAGGCTATATCTTGCAAGGAGCGCTGGACCGTATGCACTATCTGACGAGAGCGGAATGAAAGACGAAGATATCTGGGCGCGCGATGAGGTGCAGTCACCTTGCGTGAAACTGTGCGTGGTGCACCACGAGGCGCGCATCTGCATCGGCTGCTATCGCACGATTGATGAAATCACCGTCTGGTCGCGCCTGACGCACGAAGCGCGTGCTGACTTGATGGCGGAATTGCCCGCACGCGCCGCCACCCTGACCAAACGCCGGGGCGGACGGGCTGCACGCACGGGCTGAGCCGCGATTTTTTCGAAAAAAAATCGGACCGGGGTTTTCGAAAATCCCGGGGCTACCTTTCAGGCGTCCAGCTCTGCATCCCAATACAGGAAATCCATCCAGCTTTCATGCAGGTGATTGGGCGGGAAACGCCGGCCATGCGCCTGCATTTCTTCGGCCGTTGGCGCATGCGGAATGCGGTTCAGACCCATGCCCGCCTGCTTGAGCGACCGTGACCCCTTGCGCAGATTGCAAGGCGAACAGGCGGCCACCACGTTTTCCCATGTGGTGGTGCCCCCACGCGACCGGGGGATGACGTGGTCAAACGTCAGGTCACCCTTGGCAGCACAATACTGGCAACAGAACGCATCACGCAGGAACAGGTTGAACCGGGTGAAGGCCACCTTTTTCTGCGGGCGCACGTAATCTTTCAGCACCACTACCGATGGAATGCGGAATTCGGACCGCTGGCTGCGCACCGTTTGGTCATATTCGGCAACGATATCCACGCGGTCAAGGTAGGCGGCCTTAACCGCCTCTTGCCAGGGCCACAGCGACAGCGGGTAGTATGACAGCGGGCGGTAATCGGCGTTCAACACCAAAGCGGGAAAATGCTTTAGTGCCGCAGGATCACGCACAAACTGGGTTCTGAAATCGCCGTCCATACGCACAGGCCTTCCATTTCCTTGAAAGGACGGGTGCCGTGGGCGCACCGCCCGTTTCTTGATCAGACTATATCTGGCGTTTGCGGGCTGACAAGCCCCAAGCGGTAAGGTCTGCCCTGCGACAGAACCGCACCTTTGCAACGTGGCTATGACATCTGCGCAGAAAAAAGCCCCCGTTGCGGTGTGCAACGGGGGCATTGCTATGGCTGGTGGTTCAATGCGCCGCAGCCACCGCGCGTTTGGTCAGCACTTTCACCAGATTGGCGCGGTAGGCGGCCGTTCCGTGCAGATCGCTGATCATGTCCTTGGCAGAACAGGTCAGCCCTTCAACGGCACTGAGTGCAAAATTGGCAGTCAGCGCAGCCTCGGCCTCGGTCCAGCGGAACACACCGTTATTGCTGGCCCCCGTCACCGCAACGCGCACGCCGCTGGCGTGTTTGGCCACAAACACCGCTGTCAGCGCAAAGCGGCTGGCGGGTTGGTCAAACTTCACGTAGGCCGCCTTTTCCGGGATGGCGAAGGTCACGGAGGTGATGATCTCACCCTCCTCCAGGGCCGTAGTGAACATGCCCTGAAAGTAATCATCCGCCGCGATCTTGCGTTTGTTGGTATGCACAACGGCTGCCGAGGCCAGCACCGCCGATGGATAGCACGCCGCCGGATCATTATTGGCCAGACTGCCGCCCAGCGTGCCCCGGTTGCGCACCGCAGGGTCACCGATCCCACCCGCGAGTTTCGCCAAGGCCGGGTAATATTTGCCCGCCTGTGCCGCCACCACCGCATGCGGCGTGGCAGCCCCCACCGACACGCCGCCATCAACGGCGCAAACGCCCCTGATTTCGGCAATGCCCGTCAAGGACACAATCACCGCAGGCTGAGCAAGGCGCGCCTTCATGGTGGGCAGCAGCGTTTGCCCGCCTGACAGCGCCTGTGCGCCAGCACCCGCCATGGCCTTGACCGCATCTACCAAGGTTGCCGGTTTTACAAAGTCAAAGTTATGCATGATCCCTGCCCCTTAGCTGTTCATCGCCGCCCAGACGCGCGATGGCGTCACGGGCATTTCGATATGGGTGATGGACGTATGCCCACCGCGTTGCAGCGCGTTGACCACGGCGTTGATTACCGCTGGCGGCGTGCCAATCGCCCCCGCCTCACCACAACCCTTTACCCCCAGCGGGTTATGGGTGCAGGGCGTGTTGCAGGAATGGTCCACCGTGTAGAACGGCAGATCATCAGCGCGCGGCATGGCGTAGTCCATGAAGCTGCCAGACAACAGCTGCCCCTGCGCATCATAGGCCACGTTTTCCAGCAGCGCCTGACCAATGCCTTGGGCCACCCCGCCATGCACCTGCCCTGCCACGATCATCGGGTTGATGACATTGCCGAAATCATCGGCACAGGTGAAAGATTCCACCGTTACCTTGCCCGTATCGGGATCAATCTCCACCTCGCAGGCATAGGCGCCTGCCGGATAGGTAAAGTTGGCCGGGTCATAGAACGCCGTCTCCTCCAACCCCGGTTCTAGCGTTTCCAACGGGTAGTTGTGCGGCACATAAGCCGAAAACGCGATTTCGCCGAATGACTTAGCCTTGTCCGTGCCCGTTACGCTGAATTTGCCATCCGCGAACACGATATCGCCTTCGGCTGCCTCCAGCATATGGGCCGCAATCTTTTTGCCCTTGGCGATGATCTTGTCCACCGCCTTGGTGATTGCCGTGCCGCAGACCGACAACGACCGGCTGCCATAAGACCCCATGCCGAACGGGATCTTGGATGTGTCACCATGCACGATATCAACCGATGCAGCAGGGATGCCCAGCATATCGGCAACAATCTGCGGGAATACGGTTTCATGCCCCTGCCCGTGGCTATGCGCGCCCGTCATCACCGAAATGTTGCCGGTCGCATTTACCCGCACCGTCGCCGCATCGTACAGCCCCACCCGCGCACCAAGCACGCCCACAAGGTTGGATGGCGCAATACCGCAGGCCTCGACCCATGTCGAATAGCCGATGCCGCGCAGCTTTCCTTTGGCCTTTGACGCTGCCGCCCGGCCTTCAAACCCGGCGATGTCACCCAGTTCAATCATCTTGTCCAGCGTCGCGTTATAGTTGCCCGTGTCATACACAAGGCCCACTGGCGTTTGGTACGGATACTGATCGGGCTGGATAAAGTTTTGCCGGCGGATTGCCAGCGGGTCCATGCCCAGCTCGTGTGCGGCCTTGTCGACCACGCGTTCAATTGAATAGGTCGCCTCGGGCCGCCCTGCCCCGCGATAGGCATCAACGGGTGCAGTGTTGGTGAACACGGCCTTGACGTTCACATACACCAGCGGCGTGCGGTACGGCCCCGCCATCAGCGTGCCATGCAGAAAGGTCGGCGTTGCGGTGGAAAAGTTCGACAGATACGCGCCGACATTGGCCAATGTTTCCGTGCGCAAGGCCAGGAAATTGCCCTGCTTGTCCAGCGCCAGCTGAATTTTCGTCACATGATCACGCCCATGCGCATCGGACAGAAACGCCTCGGACCGATCCGCCACCCATTTCACCGGGCGCTCAAGGGCTTTCGATGCCGCCAGCACCGCCGCCTCTTCGCCGTAGTGATAGATCTTGGACCCGAAACCACCACCCACATCGGGCGCAACCACCGTCAGCTTGTTTTCCGGAATGCCCATCACAAAGGCCGAAATCAGCAGGCGTGACAAGTGCGGGTTCTGGCTGGTGGTGTACAGTTTGTAATCACCCGTGCCCGCATCATAATCGCCAATTGACGCGCGCGTTTCCAAGGCGTTCGGGGCCAGCCGGTTGTTCACCAGCTCCAGCGTGGTCACATGGGGTGCCGCCGCAAAGGCCGCATCCACCGCCGCGCGGTTATCTTCGATCCAGCCCCAGTCGAACGCCAGATTGCCGTCAATTTCATCATGCACGCGGTGGCCGGGGTTGGCCACGGCTGCGGCCATGTCCACGATGGCATCAAGTTCGGTAATGTCGGCATCCACCGCACCGGCGGCATCGCGCGCCTGTTCCAGTGTTTCCGCCACGACAATCGCATAGGCATCACCCACATGGCGCACCTTGCCATGTGCGAGCACCGGGCGCTTGGGTTCACGCATCGCAGACCCATCACGGCTCGGAATATGCCAGCCCGCCGGATTGCCGCCCATGGCCACAAAATCCGCACCCGTCATGATCGCCAGCACACCCGGCATGGCCATGGCCGCCGCCGTATCAATGCCGTTGATGCGCCCATGCGCCACGTCAGACCGGCAGAATACCGCATAGGTCTGATGCCGCAGGTTGATATCAGCGGTATACCGCCCCTTGCCGGTCAGAAACCGGACGTCTTCGCGCCGAACCGTGCTGGCGCCGATGCCGTCTTTGGGCATATCGAACTCCTGTTGTTAGTGCGGTGCGTGAATGACGCCCGCCAAGCCATTGAATTTTTTATTCGGCAGCAATCGCAGATACGTCTTGCCCGCTGGCCGCCATCACCGCCTTGACGATGTTATGATACCCTGTGCAGCGGCAGATATTGCCCTCCAGATGGTGGCGCACGTCGTGTTCCGAAGGCTTTGGGTTCAGCTTCAGCAGGGCCGCAGTTGCCATCACCATGCCCGGCGTGCAAAAGCCGCACTGCAATCCGTGATGTTCCTGAAACGCTGCCTGAATAACTGAAAGGCTGCCATCCGCGTTCTGCATCCCCTCAATCGAGGTGACGCTGCCCCCCGCTGCATCCATTGCCAGCACCGCACAGCTTTTCACCAACTGCCCATCCAGATGCACCGCACAGGCCCCGCATTGTGATGTGTCGCAGCCGATATGCGTGCCACGCAGCCCCAATTCTTCACGCAAGAAACCTGACAGCAGCGTGCGGCCTTCCACCTCACCGCTCACGGTCTTGCCATTCACGGTCATCGTGATTTTCGTCATCCGTCTTCCTCCCTGGGTCGTTCTTTGTGCCTTGGGCGGGCGGTCAGGCGCCGATCATGCGCTTGAACCAGCCTTTCTTTTTCTCGGTTGTGTCTTCGGCTATTTCTTCAACTTCATCAGGGCCTTCCACGGCGTCCTGAAAGCGTGTGAAAAATTCATCCGCCATCTTTTTGGCAAAGCCATCAATGATCCGGCTGCCCAGTTGTGCGATCTTGCCGCCCACATTGGCCTTGACGTCATAGGTCAGCCGCGTGCCCCCCTCGATGGGTTCCAGCGTCACATCGGCCCCGCCTTTGGCAAAGCCTGCAGGCCCACCCTTGCCTTCACCGGATATCTTCAGTGCCCGGCCTTCGACAATATCACTGATATGCACCACGCCGGTAAAGCGCGCCGAAACCGGCCCGACCTTTTGTACCACCACCGCCTCAAACCCGCCGGCCACCGACCCGGCCATCGACTCGCATCCCGGCACACAGGCCTTAAGCACGTCGGGGTCCAATATCGCCGCCCAGACATGGGCGGGGTCGGCCTTGATATCGCGGCTGTCGGATAGATCCATGCAGTGCCCTCCCAAGCGCTGTGACTACCTTAGGATCAGGTTTCCCCATCTGCCAAATGAATTATGCGGGATTGGTCATATGATTTGTCCAGCCAACCTGCGACCGATGGCAGCATGGGGCGGAAATAGGCAATCATGCGGCCCTCTGGCGGGGCTGTGGCCCCATCCCCCCAAGGCGCCATGCCATGCAGCGTCATCCGGTGCAAAAGCGATGCCTCACCCGGACGCAGCGGAACGCAAATGCGCGGGCAGGTCGCAAACACCTGCCTGCGGGCCGATTGATACACATCTGTCAGGTCAATATCACCCCAATCGGCGGCGGGCACCGGTGCCAGTGCTGCACGGAACGCATCAGCGATGATCAGATGGCTGCCCTGCCAAACGGTCAGCGGGCTGGCATCAGCGCCATGGTCATTCAGCGCAATGCCCAGAACCCACGCATGCGGCTCGCGCAGCATGCGCTGGCGGTGTGGGCCAACGGGCAGCAAGCCATCCAGATGGGCTGCATCGCGGGTCTGACGAAAGGCAAAGGCCGCAGCGCTTTCACCATCCATCGGTTGCGGATAGCCTGGGCGGATCACGCTGACCTGCCCTGCGTGCAGGGCCATGGGGGCCAGTGGCAACACATCCCACGGGAACGCCACACCGGCCACAGCGCCATCCGGGCCATTGGGCAGCGCCTCCAGCCCCACATGCCAGGTGCCGCCACAACGCCAGCCTTCGGGCTGGGCTGCCACGCCGGCCATGGCCAAAGGCCATGCTGCGGCAGCCCATGCGGCAATGCGCGGGTCAGGCCCGATGCGCTGCCAACCCTGTGCTACCACCCGGCCACCTTGCGCAGCATGTTCAGCGCCACCAGAATCAGAAACACCGCGAACACGCGTTTCAGGGGCCGCGCGTCCATCCGGTGGGCCAGGCGCACACCGTAAGGCGTGGTCAGCAGCGTCATGGCGATGATCACCAGAAATGCAGGCAGGTTCACCGCCCCGATGGAAAATGGCGGGGCGTTGGCCACATCCAGCGTCAGAAACCCGATCGCGGCTGGCACGGCAATGATGATGCCAAACCCCGCCGCCGTGGCCACGGCCCGGTGAATGGGCATGCTATACAGCGTCATCATCGGCACCCCGAACGTACCACCCCCAATGCCCATCAAGGCCGAGAAAAACCCCAATGCCCCGCCCAGCCCGCCACGCGCAACGCCGCCCGGCATGGCAGCACCCAACCGCCAGTGATCACGCCCGAAGGCCATGTACAGCCCGGCAATCATGGCCAGCACACCGAAAATGGCCTGCAAGGCCGTGGATTTCAGGCTGGCGGCCAGAAAGAACCCCGCCAGTGCCCCCACCGCCACATACGGCCCCCACACCCGCAACAACGCCCAGTCAACCGCGCCCTTGCTGTGATGCGCCATGGCTGATCGCACGGATGTCACAATGATCGTGGCCAATGACGTGCCAAGGCAGACCTGCATCAACTGATCACCGCCATAGCCCAGATGGCCAAAGGCGTAAAAGAATGCAGGCACCAGCACGATACCGCCCCCCACCCCCAGCAGGCCCGCAATCACCCCGGCAAACGCGCCAATCGCCATCAGCAGCACAAGCATCAGCAAAAGCGTGGACATATCGGGCATTCGGAACCTCGGGCAACTGGGTTGCGCGCAGCCTAGCCGCCCGCCCGGCAAAGGGCCAGCGCACACAAACGCGCAGGACTTGCGCCTTTTCATTGGGCGATGGCGGGTATACGCAATGGCGTCCGCAATTCCCAAAGACAGAAAGGCCACCCATGGCCAGCCAGCCCGCACCCGCCGTTTCCCTTACGGCTTTGTCCGTTGTTCTTGGCCTTGTGGCCGCCGTCGGGCCGTTTGCGATTGATATGTACCTGCCCGCCATGCCCGATATCGGCCGCGATCTGGGGGCAAGCCAGCAGGCCGTGCAATGGACGATTGTCGGGTATTTCATCACCTTTGGTCTGGCGCAGCTGGTCTATGGCCCATGGGCCGATCAGGCCGGGCGCAAGCCGCCGCTGTATGTGGGGCTGGCGCTGTTCATTGCAGGCACACTGGTCTGTGCCATGGCCCCCGGCATTGTCTGGCTGGTGGTGGGGCGGATGATCCAGGGGCTGGGTGGGGCGGCAACCATGGTTGTGTTGCGCGCCGTGATCCGCGATCTGGCCACCGGCCCTGCGGCCACGCGGATGATGAGCACGATCATGATCGTGATTGCCATATCGCCCATGCTGGCGCCCTTGTCAGGTGCGGGGCTGATGACATTCGGGTCATGGCGGCTGATCTTCTGGGCGCTGTTGCTGGCGGCAGCGGTCAGCTTTTTCCTGATCCATTATGCGTTGCCCGAAACCCTGACAGCCCAGAACCGTCAGACCTTTGATCTGTCCACCGCGCTACGCGGCGCGCGCGCCCTGCTGGCCGACCGCCCGTTTATGGTGATGACGTTTCTGGCCGGTTTCGCCTTTGCCAGCTTTTTCGTTTTCATCGCATCGGCGTCGTTTGTCTATACCGCATACTTTGGCCTGACCCCGACGCAGTTTTCCTTTGCCTTTGCCGCCAATGCCATCGGGTTCTTTGCAGCCTCGCAATTTGCAGCACCGCTGGCCACGCGTCTGGGCACCTTGCGGATGATCTATCTGGCCACAACGGGCTTTGCCTTGGCCACCTTTGTGGGCTTTGGGCTGGGGCTTGCCGGCATGGCCACCCTGCCCGTCACCATGACCGCACTGTTTGTGGGCAACATCTTTCTGGGCGTGATCCTGCCCACTGCACAGGTGCAGGCGCTGGAGGATCATGGATCGAACGCAGGCCTTGCCTCATCTCTGGGCGGCACAATGCAGATGGTTGCCGCAGGTGTGCTGGTGGCCGCCGCAGGGCCGTTTCTGGATGGCACAGTGGTGCCGATGCAAGGCGCCATTGCGCTGTGCGGTGCGCTGGCGCTGGGTTTGTCGCTGCTGATCCCACGGCGCTAAGGCCGGTCAGGCGGCGCGCATCTGCACCTGCGCCAGTGCGGCATCCAGCACCTCCAACCCCGCCCCCGTGCGGTTGGCCTGTTCTGACAGGACACGCCGCCAGCCCCGCGCGCCGGGCCGCCCGGTGAACAGGCCAAGCATGTGCCGGGTGATCTGGTGCAGCCGCCCGCCCGTGGCCAGATGACCGGCGATATAGGGGCGCATGGCATCCACCACGGCAAAGGCATCCGGGGCGAAATCATCACCCCACAGCGCATCCGCCCCGATCAGCACCGATGCCGGATCGTGATAGGCCTGCCGCCCCACCATGACCCCATCAAGCCCCTGCGCCAGCAGCCCCCGCGCCTGATCCAGCGATGTGATCCCGCCGTTGATGCAGATCGTCAGGGCCGGAAAGGCCTGCTTTATCCGCACGACCAGCCCGCAATCCAACGGCGGCACCTCACGGTTTTCCTTGGGAGACAGCCCCTGCAACCACGCCTTTCGCGCATGAACGATGAAATGATCCACCCCCGCCGCACTGACCTTGTCGATGAAATCCGGCAGCGCCACTTCCGGCACCTGATCATCCACCCCGATCCGGCATTTCACCGTCACCGGCACATCCGCCACATCCCGCATCGCGGCCACGCAATCGGCCACCAGTGCAGGCCGTTCCATCAGCACCGCTCCAAAGCAGCCCGACTGCACCCGGTCAGACGGGCAGCCGACGTTCAGGTTGATCTCCGCATAGCCAAACGGCGCAGCCAACCGCACCGCCCGCGCCAGTTCCACAGGGTCTGACCCGCCCAGTTGCAGGGCCACCGGGTGTTCCGCAGCACCGTAGGCCAGCAACCGGTCACGCGGGCCATGCACAATTGCCGCCGCAGTGACCATTTCGGTATACAGCATCGCCCGCCGTGACATCAGGCGATGGAAATGCCGACAGTGCCGGTCCGTCCATTCCATCATTGGGGCAACGGATAGTTTATGGGGTTGGTAGTGCGTCATTCTTTACGTCGTCTCACAGTATTGGCCCGCTTTTCCGCCCGCCATTTCCACGCCCCGTTCGCTGCCTTCCGCCATGCTTTGACGACCCTCCGCAACCGAAATGCCGACTATCGCACATTTTTTCTCCGGATCGCGGCGCACCAAGGTGCGCTGTATGGTCAGGTCAATAAGCGAGACATTCCTGAACAAAGGGTGATGCGCTGCGGTGATCCCGTTTAGCGGAGTTTGCAATGGGTCGCAACGCAACGTAGGTCAGGTCCGAAGTTGGCAGACTGACGACGTGTAGAACGGCGGTCCCTCTTCACATCAAAAACATGGCAGCCGTCGCAAAACCACCGCGTCGATCAACGCTTGCGCGGCCAGCCCAGGTGCCATCAATTGGACTTCACGCGCGGCAAGCCTATCTTCCCGGCATGGAAAACAGCCCCAAGACATTCGTTCTGTACAACGCCAACTGCCCGGTCTGCAATTTTGAGATCGGACATTACGCGCGCTATGCGGGCCAGGCAGGCCTGCCGATCCGGTTTGATGATCTGAACACGGATGCGCGGGCCCGGTGGGGGCTGGATGCCGACACGGCAGCGCGGCGGCTGTATGTGCTGCATGAGGGCCAGCTTACCTCCGGCATTCCGGCGTTTCTGGTGCTGTGGGCGCAGATGCCGCGCTATCGGGTGCTGGGGCGGATCGTGGGGTTGCCGGGCATCAGGCAGGTGGCGATTGCCATCTATGATCATGTGCTGGCCCCCGTAATCTACCGCTGGCACCTGCGGCGGTTACGCAAGCAATCTGCCCGCGCCTGACACGGGGGAACGCCATTGCCCGATGACAATTACACCAACGGTGCGGCGGTGCCCACCGGGCGCGCGGCGCGGCTGTGGCACTTTGGCGGTATGGCCACGGGGATAGCGGGCAGCGTGGCGGCGGGGGGATTGCGCGCACTGGCGGGGGGGCAGCGGCCCGATCTGGCGCAACTGCTGCTGACGCCTGCCAATACATTGCGGCTGACCGATGGCCTGTCCCATCTGCGCGGTGCCGCGTTAAAGCTGGGGCAAATGCTGTCGATGGATACCGGGGTGGTGCTACCGGCTGAACTGACCACGATCCTGTCGCGCATGCGCAATGATGCCCGCCACATGCCGCCCAAACAGCTGCAAACCGTGCTGAACGCCGAATGGGGCATGGGCTGGTACAGCCGCTTTGCCCGGTTTGACGTGCGCCCGTTTGCGGCGGCGTCCATCGGGCAGGTGCACCGGGCCACGCTGCCGGGTGGCACTGATCTGGCGATCAAGGTGCAATACCCCGGTGTCCGCGCCAGCATTGACAGCGATGTTGACAATGTCGCCACCCTGCTGCGCTTGCCCGGCCTTTTGCCACGCGGCATGGACCTGCAGCCCCTGCTGGCCGAGGCCAAGCGCCAGTTGCACGCCGAGGCCGATTATACCGCCGAAGCGCAGCATCTTGCCCGCTTTGGCACCCTGCTGGCAGGGTCCGACATGTTCGCCCTGCCCGCCTTGCACCATGCGCTGTGCACGCCGCAGGTGCTGGCCATGCGCTATATGGACAGCGCACCGCTGGACAGTCTGGCCGATGCGCCGCAAGCCCTGCGCGACCGGGTTGCCACGGCACTGATTGATCTGGTGCTGCGGGAGTTGTTCGAATTTGGCGCCATGCAGACCGACCCCAACCTTGCCAATTACCGCTTTGATCCCAAAACCAATCGCATCATCCTTTTGGATTTCGGCGCGGTGCAGCCCATTGCCCCCGCCCTTGCCGCCGATTTCCGCGCGCTGGCCCGCGTCGCACTGGATGGCGGCGATGCCGCCACGCGTGATGCCATGCTGCGCATCGGATATTTTGGCGCGGATACCGCCCCCCATCATCAGGCGTTGATCCAGTCGATGTTTGCCACCGCCATGGGCCCGGTCCGGCAGGA